>CALMAB010000435.1 GCA_937858325.1 uncultured Acetobacteraceae bacterium | reverse complement strand
CTCCACCCATACTCCGCCAGCACCCGGAACTTCTCCCCGGCTTCCCGCCCCCGCGCATCCGCCGCCGTTCCGTCCAGCGCCCGCCGGTACACCCCCGCCGCAATCGCCGCCCAACGGAACAGCGAAAACGCCACGAAGAACGCCAAATCAGGCACCCCGTCGCGTCCGGTCCGGCGGCAGTACGCTTGCACGTAATCGGCTTCCGTCGGCAGCCCCGGCACGTCCAGCCCCTGGATGCCCTGCAGGTCCGGCGGCAAGCGCCAGGCCAGGCAGCTATACGCCAAGTCCGCCAGCGGGTGCCCAAGCGTCGCCAGCTCCCAATCCAGCACCGCAGCCACGCGCGGCTCGGCCGGGTGGATGATGAGGTTGCCGAGCCGGTAGTCGCCGTGCGCAATCGTGGTTTCGTCCGGCACGGGCGCGTGCCCCTTGAGCCAGGCCATCAGCCGGTCCATCGCCGGCTCCTCCCCCACCTGCGCGCCCGCGTACTGCTTGGACCAGCGGTCGATCTGCCGGCCGATGTAGTTCTCCGGACGGCCGAAGCCCTCCAGCCCGGTCCGCCGCCAATCGACGCCGTGCAGCAGGGCCAAGACGCGGCCCATGTCGTCGTAGAACGCAGCCCGGTCGGCGGCGCTGATGCCGGGCAAGGTGCGGTCGGGAAAAACCCGGCCCGGCTGGTAGTCCATGACGAAGAACATCGTGCCGATGACGCCATCGTCCGTGCACAGCAGATGCACGGTCGGCACCGGCACGCCGCTGTCCCGCAGCGCGCCCAGGATGCGGTACTCCCGGTCCACCGCATGCGCCGAAGGCAGCAGCGTGCCGGGCGGCTTCTTGCGCAGGACGTACTCCCCGGACGCGGCATGGAGGTGGAACGTCGGGTTGGACTGCCCGCCCTGGAACTGCCGGACCGCGCACGGCCCGGCGAAGCCCGGCACCGGCGAGCCATCCCCCATCCCGGCCGCCGGCGCCGTCATGCGTTGGGCCGCTCAGGCTTGTACTTGGCCAGCTCCAGCCGCCCGAGCTGGTGGCGGTGCACCTCGTCCGGCCCGTCCACGATGCGGAGCGTCCGGGCGATCTTGTACATGGACGCCAGCGCGAAGTCATCGGACACCCCGCCCGCCCCGTGCGCCTGGATCGCCCAGTCGATCACCGCGCAGGCCATGGCCGGCACGGCGACCTTGATCGCGGCGATCTCACGACGCGCCGCCTTGTTGCCCACCTCGTCCATGCGCCAGGCGGCGTGCAGCACCAGCAGGCGGGCCTGGTCGATCTTGATGCGGCTTTCGGCGATGCGCTCGATCATCACGCCCTGGTCGGCCAGCGGCTTGCCGAACGGGCGGCGGCTCAGCGCCCGCTTGCAGGTCATCTCCAGCGCGCGCTCCGCCATGCCGATGGCCCTCATGCAGTGGTGGATGCGGCCGGGTCCCAGGCGTCCCTGCGCGATCTCGAAGCCGCGGCCCTCGCCCAGCAGCACGCTTTCCACCGGCACCCGCACGTCCTCGAACAGGATTTCGGCATGGCCGTGCGGCGCATCGTCGTAGCCGAACACCGGCAGATGGCGCAGCACCTGCACGCCGGGCGCGTCGCGCGGCACCAGCACCATGCTCTGCTGGCGGTGGCGGTCGGGGCCGTCAGGGTCGGTCTTGCCCATGACGATCAGCAGGCGGCAGCGCGGGTCGTTGGCGCCCGACGACCACCATTTGCGCCCGTTGATCACGTAGTCGCCGCCCCGGCGCTCGATCCGGCACTGGATGTTCGTGGCGTCGGAGGACGCGACCTCCGGCTCCGTCATGCAGAACGCCGAGCGGATTTCGCCCCGCAGCAGCGGCTCCAGCCATTCCTGCTTCTGCGCGTCCGTGCCGTAGCGGTCCAGGGTTTCCATGTTGCCGGTGTCGGGCGCGGAGCAGTTGAACACCTCCGACGCCCAGGACACGGCGCCCATGATCTCCGACAGCGGCGCGTATTCCAGGTTGGTCAGCCCGGCGCCGCGCTCCGAGTGCGGCAGGAACAGGTTCCACAGCCCCGCCTCGCGGGCCACGGGCTTCAGCTCCTCCAGGATCGGCACCGGCTGCCAGCGGTCCTGCTGGGCCGCGTGCTGGGCGAGGTAGGTTTCCTCGTTCGGGTAGATGTGCGCGTCCATGAAGGCCTGCAGCCGCCGCCGCAGCTCCTGGACCTTCGCCGAGTGCTCGAACTCCAAAGCGTCCTCCCGCTCTACGTCTTGGACGCGACCTTAACGATTGCCGGCGCTTCCGCCAGGGTGTTCCGCCTCGACCGTGCGGCGCACTTCCATTGCGAACCCGTTTGACCTACGCATGGCGCCCGGCCCCACACGTCATCGGAGACCACCCGTGAGCATTTTCGGCACCATCATGGACAAGATCTTCCACCACGCCAGCGCAACCCCGGCCGCGGACCCCGCGTCTCCTGCTCCCACGGCGGACAGCCCCGTCCCCACCTCGGGCGGCGGCGCGGGCGCGCCGGCGGTGGACGTCGGCGCGGTGCTGAGCCAAATGGCGTCGCAAAAGGGCGGCGGCGGCAACTACCAAACCTCCATCGTCGATCTGCTGAAGCTGCTCGACCTAGATTCCAGCCTCGACGCGCGCAAGCAGCTCGGCCAGGAACTCGGCGTCCACGCCGGGGCAGACGGCAGCGCCGAGCAGAACATCGCGCTGCACAAGGCCGTGGTGCAGAAGCTGGCCGAGAACGGCGGCAAGGTGCCAGACAGCATGAAGGGCTGAACTGGCCTGCCCGGCGCCGTGCTACTGGTCGTTTTCGGTTTCCAGTTCCCGCCGGTTCGGGTCAATCAAGGCCAGGACAGCGGGTTTGTAAGCGGCCCCCGGCCGCAGAGCACCGTCGCTGGACGGGCGGAGCGTGCGGACGCCGGGCGGCCCGGCCAGATCGACCCCGTCCGGCCTGACCGCCACGATGGTGAACGGCCCCAGC
>CALMAB010000434.1 GCA_937858325.1 uncultured Acetobacteraceae bacterium | reverse complement strand
TCCCACGGGCACCCGACGTTTTCCATTGGCGGCGCCGAGGTCGCGTCCCACGCCCTGTTCCGCGCCATCCAGGCGACCGGGACCGACGAGGCGTTCTACCTGGCCCGCGCCGCGCCGCCCATGCGCCGCCACGCCGCGACACCGTTGATGAGCCTGCGCCAGGGCGAACGCGAGGCGTTCCTCCATGCCGACGCCTGGGACGAGTTCTGGCTGTCGAACGGCGGCCTGGCCGACCTGGACGGCGCGTTCGCCGCCTACCTCGGGCAGATCCGCCCGGACGTGGTGCACTTCCACCATGTCATCGGCTTGGGCGTCGAGGCCATCGCCGCGGTGCGGCGGCAGCTTCCGGCGGCGCGCATCGTGCTGACCTTCCACGAATACCTGCCGATCTGTCCGAACCACGGCCAGATGGTGAAGACCCGGCGCCACGCGCTCTGCCACGAGGCGTCGCCCGCCGCCTGCAACGCCTGCTTCCCGCAGCACAGCCCGGCGACGCTGTTTCAGCGCGAGCAGCACATCAAGAACCACCTATTGCTCGCCGACGCCTTTGTGTCGCCAAGCCAGTTCCTGGTGGACCGCTACCGCGCCTGGGGCCTGCCGGCGGAGCGGTTCACCGTGATCGAGAACGGGCTGGACGGCCATGCCCGGCCGCCGCGCGCGCTGCCGCCGGGCGGGCGGCGCGACCGCTTCGGTTTCTTTGGCCAGATCACGGAGTTCAAGGGCCTGCACATCCTGCTGGACGCCGTGCTCCGCGTACCGGAGGAGGTTTGGGGCGGCGCCACGCTGAACGTGTTCGGCGGCAACCTGGAGTTCCAGCCCGAAGCGTTCCGCGCGCAGTTCGCGCAGCTCATGGAGCGTGCCGGCCGCCGCGCCCGCTTCCACGGCCCTTACCGGCCGGAGGACCTGCACGGGCTGATGGCCGGGGTGGATTGGGTCGTGATGCCGTCGATCTGGTGGGAGAACTCCCCCGTGGTGATCCAGGAAAGCTTCCTGCACCGCCGCCCGCTGATCGTGAGCGACATCGGCGGGATGGCGGAAAAGGTGCACGACGACGTGAACGGCCTGCACTTCCGCACCGGCAGCCCGGAGGACCTGGCCGACCGTCTCGGTCGCGCGCTGGAGGAGCCGGGCTTGTGGGACCGGCTGGCCGCGGCGGCGCCGATGCCGATCGACCTCGCCGAGTTCGCCCGGCGACACCTCGAAGTTTACCGCGCGACACGGACGCTCAAGGCCACCCCAACCGCGAGCCGCCCGCGCCCGAGGCAAAGGGCGGCGGCGTAGCAACGAAATGCACAAGGACGACGCCATGAAGAGGATCCTGGTCATCAGCCCCTCCGGCGAGGTGTACGACCACGACTGCGTCCGCTGGTATGCCAGCATGAGCTTCGCCAAGGCGCCGGAGCATTATCACAACATCGGCGACGCCTTTGTCTTCGACAGCTCGCTGAAGCTGCTGCGCTACTCCAACCTGTTCGGGATCAACATCCGCAATCCCACGGAGCGGGAGATCGAGCGTTACAACGCCGAGTACGACTACGTCTTCCTGCGCGGCTCCAACTACCTGCACTCGGCGATGGACTGGGAGAACGCGCCGGCGGTCCTGGAGAAGCTGCGCCTGCCGATCATCGCCTTCGGCATCGGCGCGCAGGCGCCGTCCAAGGGGCCGCTGGTTTTGTCCGAGGGGACGCGCCGGGTGCTGGCGATCATCGCGGAGCGGTCCGTCTCGCTCGGCGTGCGCGGCGCCTACACCGCGGACGTGCTGTGGTCCCAGGGCATCCGCAACGCCCGGATCATCGGCTGCCCCACGGTGTTCCGCAACAACGACCCCAACCTGCGCATCGACCTGCCGCCGCTGGAGAGCGTGCGGGAGGTGGCCTACACGCTGCGGCGCGAGGTGGACCCGACCTACGCCAAGGACCTGCCTCGCTACCTCGACCTGCAGCGCGACACCATCCTGGACCTGTCGCGGCGCTTCAACCTGGACGTGCTGGCGCAGGGCGAGGTTGAGGAGAAGAACATCCTGTGGGGCGACCCGGAGCAGCGGGCGCGCAACATCGCCAAGCTGCGCGCGGAGAACTGGCTGCGCGGCGATGACGATCCGCTGGAGCGGCTCTACGACACCAACCTGTTCTATGCCGACAGCGTGGCCGAGTTCGAGGGGAAGCTGCGCTCCAAGGATCTGGTGCTGGGCTACCGGCTGCACGGCAACCTGCTGGGCCTCGCGAACCGGGTGCCGTCGGTGTACTTCACCTATGACAGCCGCACGGCGGAGTTCGCGGAAACGCTGCAGATCCCGAGCTTCGACGTGTTCTCCGGCCGTGCGTTCCGGCTGGAGGACTATTGGGACCAAGGGCTGTTCGAGCGGTTCAACCGCGCGTACTACCAGCGTTACCGGGAGATGCGGCTGTTCCTCGACGAGAACGGCATCGCCCACAAGATGCTGGACGAGACCGAGGCCGGGCGCGTGCGGCCGGCCCCCGCCATCCAGGACCGCGCAGCGTGAGCGCCGCGCTGACGGAGGCGGCGCGCCCCGCGGTTGCAGGGTATGTCGAAGCCATCACCGCGACCGCCGCCCTGGGCTGGGCCTGGACGCCCGGCCAGGCGGAGCCGCTGACCGTCGAGCTGCGCTTGGGTGCGGAAGTGGTCGCGCAGGCAGTGGCGGACGGCCTGCGCCCGGACCTGGCGCGCAGCGGCATCGGCGAGGGCCGCCACGCCTTCACGCTGAAGACGCCGGAGCGGCTGCGGTCGCGGATCGCCGAACTGCGGGTGTTCGCCCGCACGGCGGACGGCGCCGCGG
>CALMAB010000433.1 GCA_937858325.1 uncultured Acetobacteraceae bacterium | reverse complement strand
CACCTGGGCCACGCCGAGCCGACCTGGACGGAGGCCGAGAAGTGGCTGGTCACGGCACCACTGCCAGGAACACCGCCAGGATCACCAGATGCACCGCCCCTTGCAGCACCGTCGTCCGCCCGGTCCCCGGGGTCAACACGCTGATCAGCAGCGTCGCCGCCAGCAGTCCCACATCAGGCATCCCCCGACCAGCGCCGTCCACGCGGCGAGGGGCCAGAACCAGGCCCACCAGGGCATCCGCGACGTGCTCGTCTTGGCCGGGGTCCCAGTCCGCGCCGGGCGCTAGCTGTCCTCGGCGATCTCCGCTTCCAGCGCCTCCAAGCGCCGGTCGAGTTGCGCCATCGCGTCGCCGTCCAGCCCGAGTTCGGTCAGTGCACGGTGCAGCGCAGCTCGGCAGCCGTTGAACTCGGCCCCCATCGTGTCGGACGGGGCGGCCGGTTCCTTGCGGCGTCCGAGGCACGCGCCGTAAGCCTCCCGTGCCGGGCCGGTGCTGGCCGGCAAGCCGGCGAACGCCTCGTCCAGCCGCTGCTCCACCCAGCCCGGCGTTGAAGCGATCTCCTCGGTCAACGGGCGGCCCCCAATGCCCAAGCCAGCACGCCCTTCTGCGCGTGCAGCCGGTTCTCGGCGCCGTCGAACACCACGGATTGCGGGCCGTCGATCACCTCCGCCGCCACCTCCTCGCCGCGGTGGGCCGGCAGGCAGTGCATGAAGATCGCGTCCGGCGCCGCCTGCGCCATCAGCGCCGGGGTGATGCAGAAGGGCGCCAGCAGGTTGTGCCGGCTCTCGTTGGGGTCGTCCGCCATGCTGACCCAGGCGTCCGTCACCACGCAGCGGGCGCCGCGGACCGCTTCGGCCGGGTCGGCGAACTCCTCGATGCGCGCCCCGGCCGCGCGCGCCCAGTCGATCAATGCCTGCGGCGGGCGCAGGATGTCGGGCGTCGCCATGCGCAGGGTGAAGCCGAAGCGCACCGCCGCCTCGATCCAGCTGCTGAGCACGTTGTTGCCGTCGCCGCTCCAGGCCACGACTTGCCCGGCAATCGGCCCGCGGTGCTCCTCGAACGTCATCACGTCCGCCATGAGCTGGCACGGGTGGCTGCGGTTGGTCAGCCCGTTGATTACCGGCACCGTGGCAAAGGCCGCCATCTCGTGCAGCTTGGCAACGTCGTCGGTGCGCAGCATGATGGCGTCCACGTAGCGGGACAGCACGCGGGCGGTGTCGGCCACCGTCTCGCCGCGGCCGATCTGCAGCTCCTTCGCCGACAGGTTGATGACGTCGCCGCCCAACTGCCGCATCGCCACCTCGAAGCTGACGCGGGTGCGGGTGCTGGGCTTCTCGAACACCATCGCCAGCGTCTTGCCGGCGAACGGCCGCGACGACACCCGGCCGGCCTCCTTGTAGCCCGACGCGATGTCGAGCATGTGGCGGAGCGTCGCCGTCTCGAAGTCGCGCAGGTCGAGGAAGTGCCGGGGAGGCTCCTGGCCTTCCCCGAGCCGGCGGCCGTCCGCGCTGTCGGCGGGACGCCGGAGCGCCCCGCTCACTTGGCCGCCACCGAGGACGGCGTGGGCAAGCAGCGGCGCGCGCCGCGGCGGATCATCTCGACCGCGGCGTCGCAATCCGCGTCGGTCAGCACCAGCGGCGGCACCAGGCGCACCACGTTGTCCCCGGCCGCCACGGTCAGCAAACCCTCCGCGGCAAAGGCGTTCTGCAGTTCCGTGTTGGGCACGGCGCCCTTCAGCCCCAGGATCAGCCCGGCGCCGCGCACCTCCGTCACCACGGCCGGATACTCCGCCACCACGGCTTCCAGCGCGGACCACAGCCTGCGGGCCTTGCGGTCCACCTCCGCGAGGAACCCCGGCGCGAGGATCACGTCCAGCACCGCGTTGGCGGCGGCGCAGGCCAGCGGGTTGCCGCCGAACGTCGTACCGTGGGTGCCGGGCACCAGGTGCTTGGCGACCGCCTCCGTCGCCAGGATCGCGCCCATGGGAAAGCCGCCGGCGATGCCCTTGGCGATGCTCATCACGTCCGGCGCGATGCCCGCCCATTCGTGCGCGAACAGCTTGCCGGTGCGCCCCATGCCGCACTGCACCTCGTCCATGCCGAGGATCAACCCGAACTCGTCGCAGGCGGCGCGCAGGCCGCGCAGGAAATCGAGCGACGCCGGGCGGATGCCGCCCTCGCCCTGCACCGGCTCCACCAGGATGCCGGCCGTTTCCGGCCCGATGGCGTCGCGAAGCGCGTTCAGGTTGTTGAACGGCACGTGGTCGAAGCCGTCCACCTCCGGCCCGAAGCCGGCCAGGTACTTCTTGTTGCCCGTGGCGGCCAGCATCGCCAGCGTCCGGCCATGGAATGCGCCGTCGAAGCAGATGACGCGGTAGCGCTCGCCCCGTCCGGTTTCGGACATGGCCTTGCGCATCATCTTGACCATGCCCTCGTTCGCCTCGGCGCCCGAGTTGCAGAAGAACGCGCTGTCGGCGAACGAGGCTTCCACGTAGCGCGCGGCCAGCCGCTCGGCCTGCGGCACGCGATACAGGTTGCTGGTGTGCATGACCCGCCCGGCCTGCTCCGCGATGGCGCCCACCAAATGCGGGTGGCCGTGACCCAGGGAGGAGGTCGCGATGCCGGCGCCGAAATCCAGGAATCGTCGGCCATCCACCGCATACAGCCAGGCGCCTTCGCCCCGCTCAAAGGCGAGGTCGGCACGGTTGTACGTCGGCATCAGGGCGGAAATCATGGGAACTCGGCACCTCGGTGCATTATGCCCCGGGCCATGTCAGCGCCCAACGACCCGTCGCGGGCGGTCCCGGAGAAGCAGGGAGGATGGGGCGCGCCTCTGCGGGAAGTCAAACCCTATTCGGCCCATCGCCCGGCGGTGAGCGAAGTTTGGCATTGCGCTCAGCGCATCCTTGCATGTGGCCGGCTCGGGTTCCGGCGCTGCACATACCGTGGCATCGTGCCGGAATGGCGGACCCACCCACGAAAAGAGCGCAGCCGGCCGGCCGCAGCCGGCGCGCGCCCGGCCCTGTCGGCCCGGCGCCCAGCCGGTCCCGCCTGCAC
>CALMAB010000432.1 GCA_937858325.1 uncultured Acetobacteraceae bacterium | reverse complement strand
GTTGTGCTGCGTCACTTGCGGGGTGCTCCAACTCCAGCCCTTGAAGGAAGGCCGGAGCAAACATAACAGGTTTGCAATCCTTATTCTAACAAAACCTGACGCCTTGGGCGCCCGGAATGGTCAGGGCCGGCGCGCCGCCCGGCATCCGGAAAGGCGGGCTTGACGGCGCCCCCGGTCTGCCCGGAAGCTGGGCCATGGCGGCCACCTGCATAGCACCCACCGGCGACCGTTGCGGCGAGGCCGTCACCTGGCACGCCGAGGAAAAGGCGGTCTATTGGACGGACATCAACCGCTTCCTGATCCACCGGCTCGACGTGGCCGGCGGCGGCGTGCACAGCTGGCTGTTCGAGGAGCCGGTGGTGGCGCTGGCGCTGACCACCCGGCCGGGCACGCTGCTGGTGGCGCTCGGCTCCCGCCTGCTGCTGTGGCGGCCGGACACGGACGCGCGGCAGGACCACGGCTTCACGCTGCCGGGCTGGCCGCGGGTCCGGCTGAACGACGGCCGGGCCGACCCCGCCGGCAACTTCTGGGTCGGCTCCATGAAGAACAACGTGTTGCCGGACGGCGGGGATGGCGAGGTCGGCCCCGGCGAGGGCACGCTGTTCCGCATCGCGCCCGATGGCGCCGTCACGGTTTGGCGGGAGCGCCTGGGCATCGCCAACACCCTGTGCTGGAGTCCGGACCGCACCCGCTTCTACTCCGCCGACACGCTGGAGAACGAGGTCCGGGTTTACGACTACGACGCCGACTCCGGCACCATCGCGAACGAGCGCCCGTTCCTGCAGGCGGCCGGCGCCGGGTTCCCGGACGGCTCGGCCATGGACCGGGACGGCTCCTTGTGGAACTGCCGCTATGGCGGCGGCTGCATTCTGCGCGCGTCGCCGGACGGCCAAACGCGCCGGGTGGCGATGCCGGTGTCCAACATCACCACGGCCGCGTTCGGCGGGGAAGCGCTGAAGACGCTTTACGTGTCCACCGCCCACCACCCGGGCGAGCGGCTGTCGGGCAGCCTGTTCAAGCTGGAGGTCGATGTGCCGGGCCTGCCGGAAAACCGCTTCCGGCTTTAGCGCCGCGCCTCACGCCGCAATCCTATGCCGCTTGGGGCTCCTCCTCCTTCAGCACCTGCGCGGTTTCCGCCGGGGCTTCCAACTGCCAGGGCACCACCAGGACGGACACGTCCGGCCCGCCGTGGCGCAGCACCTGGGTGCGCAGCCGCTGCGCGCGGCGGGTGTGCAGCGCGGCTTCCCACCAGCGCCCGCCGGCCAGTTCGCTCAGCACCACGACGACGGGGCGGCCGGGGCAGCGCCGCTGCATCTCCGTCACCTCGCGCAGCAAGGGCGCCAGCACGCTGCGGTAGGGTGACGGCTCGATCACCAGTTCCGGCGCGGGCAGGCCGGCGGCCGTCGCGGGCTGCTGCACGAAGCGGGACCATTCCCCGCGCAGCCGCGTTTCGTGCTCGGCGGCGTCGGGTCCCTCAAGGTCCGTCAGGTGCAGCGCCACCACGTCCGGCGACAGGCGGGCGGCGACCTGCACGGCCCGCTGCGCCATGCGGTCCCAACGCTCCAGCGGGATCAAGGCGCAGGGCGGCGCGTGGTCGCGCAGGTCCATGCTGCGCTGGCTGCCGGCCAGCACCTGGCGCTCCAGGTCGCGGTAATAGCGCCGGGTCAGCCGCAGCAGCAGAAAGGTGAGCGGGATGATCAGCAGGGTCAGCCACGCGCCCTCCGTGAACTTGGCGACCAGGATGATGGCGAGCGCCGCCCCGGTGGACAGCGCCCCCAGCCCGTTGATCCCGAAGCGTACCCGGTCGGCGTGCCCCCGGCCCTTGCGGCGCCAGTGCACGGCCATGCCTCCCTGGCTCAGCGTGAAGCTCAGGAAGGCGCCCACCGCGAACAACGGGATCAGCCGGTCGGTGATGCCGCCGAACGCCGCCAGCAACGCCCCGGCGCCGGCCGTGAGGAACAGCACCCCCACGGCATACACCAGCCGCCGCCCCGGCAGGGCAAAGGCCTTCGGCAGATAGCCGTCCGCCGCCACCTGCCGGCACAGCCTGGGGAAGCCGACGAAGCTGGTGTTGGCCGACAGGCACAGCACGGCCAGCACGCTGCCGACCGTGACGTAGTACACCCAGCCCCGCCCCCACACCGCCGCGACCAGCTGCGACAGGACGCTTTGGTAGCCGTCCGCCGTTTGGTCCATCGCCGTCACCCCGTAGCCGCGGGCCAGGTAGGCGATGCCGAGCAGCAGCAGCCCGAGCACCAGGCAGATGGCTGCAAGCGTGCCGCGGGCGTGCCGGACGGTCGGGTCCTTGAACGCGCCCACACCGTTGCTGACCGCCTCCACCCCGGTCATCGCCGTACACCCGGCGGCAAAGGCGCGCAGCAGCAGCCACAGGGTCAGCGCCCCGGCTGCCTCAGAATGCCCCGGCGGCGCCACCACCGGCTGCGGCTGCCCGCCGGCGGTCCAGGCGGCCCAGGCGCCCGCGGCCAGGATAAAGGCGAGGCTCACGATGAACAGGTAGGTCGGTACCGCGAGCGCCAGGCCGGACTCCTTGGTGCCGCGCAGGTTGACCACGGTGATGGCCGCCAGCACGAGGAGGCACAAAGGAAGGGTGTACGGGTGCAGGACCGGCACGGCGGAGGTGAGCGCGCCCACGCCCGCGGAGATGCCCACGGCCACGTTCAGCATGTAATCCACCATCAGCGCCGACGCCGCCAGCAGCCCGGCGTCGTGCCCCAGGTTCTCCCGCGCCACCGTGTAGGACCCGCCGTTGCTCGGATAAGCCGCGATGGTCTGCCAGTACGACAGGAACAGGATGGCGAGCAGCGCCAGGATGGCCCAGGTGATCGGCTGCACGGCGCCAAGCCCGGCGGCGCCGGTGACGGCCAGCACGGTCAGCATCGCTTCCGGCCCGTAGGACGCCGAGCCGAGGCCGTCCAAGCCCATCGCGGGCACGCCCTCGAGCACGCCGATCTTGCGGCCCTCGGCTTCCCGGTTGGCCAGGCGGCGGCCGAGCAGCAGGCTGGTCAGGGACATGCGGGCCTCATGGGACAGGTCGTTTCGGCGGTGGTCGCCCGCGCCCAACGCGCCAGCTTGCGCGTTGGTTGTATCCGATCCGTTCCCTCCGTCGCCGGCGGCCCAGCGCCGTTCAATCGACGCGCGCGTAACGGAGGCGCCGGGCCAGCCAGCAGCCGACCTCCACCTCTGCGGCGCGGCCCGCGGCGTCGCGCCGGAACGCCAAGGTCCAATCGCCCGGCGGCGTGTGATCCAAGGCGCGCGGGCAGGGCAGCGCCCACAGGTCCGGCCCGATGGGATCGAGCAGCTCCATGCGCCCCTGGCCCAGGAACCCCGAGAAGCCGCCGTAGAGCACGTTTCCGGCATCGGCCACCGTCAGCGCCGCATCCAGCTCCGCGCAGCGGTAGCGGCCGGCGACATCCGCGGCGGCCTCCCCGTTGCAGGGCTGCAGGCAGGCGCTGTGGTTCTCCCCCGGGCGGTCCATCCACAGCCCACCCTCGCCGAGCCGCAGCCGGGTGCCGCCGTTGCCCGCCGTGCCGTCCGCCTGGAGGTCGAGCCGCTCGGCCGAATGGCCGTAGCGCAGCCGGATTTGCCCGTCCGCCGCCGCGTCGATCCGCGCGGCCAACCCGGTCTCCGGCTCCACGTACGTGCCGAGCCAGTCCGGCAG
>CALMAB010000431.1 GCA_937858325.1 uncultured Acetobacteraceae bacterium | reverse complement strand
GCAGGAGGCGGGGGCGGCGCGTCGAGCTGCTCGAACCACCAGGCGAGGGTCGCGTCGCACCCGTCGCCCGGCGGCACCGGCGCCAGGTCGCGGCACTCGGGCTGGCCGGCTGGGCAGCGGAAATGCAGGTGCATGTGGGCACCATGGCCATACCATGGGCGGATCAGCCGCAGCCAGGCGCGGTCCGCCATGGGGGTGCGGCACAGTTGCTGCTTGATGGCTGGGTTCACCAGGATGCGGTCGATCCCCGGCAGGCCAGCCGCCAGGCGCAGCAGGGTGACGTGCCCGGCCGTCCAGCGCGCCGGGTCCACGCCGCGGCCATCGGCCGCGACGAGGCTTGCGACCTCCACGGCATCCCGGGCGGCGGGGCTGAGCACCGGCTTCGGCAGCAGGTCCAACCAGACGTCGGCATCAAGTCCGACCTGGTGGCTCGCGTGCAGCCCGGGGATGGGGCCGCCATGCGGGCGGGAGATGTCGTTCATGTATAGCGTGGGCAGCCCCGCCGCTTCGGCGCGCAGGGCCAGCGTCTTCAGCGCCGCAACCGTGTCCGGGTGTCCCCAGAACCAGCTTCGGCTGGCGCGCACCGTTTGGTAGCCCGGGCCGTCCGCCGGCAGCTCCACCGCGCCCGCAATGCAGCCGCCGCCGGGTCCGCTGACGATGCGCGGTTCGATGACGGGCTGCGCGGATGCGGAGGCCAGGAACAAGCACAGGACGAGGCAGATTTTAATCAGAACGCGCAATGAAAATCCTTTGCCTCCGCAGGGCGACATGGCACGATGGCGGCCTGTCGGCTAACCCGATTTTGCAACCTGAAGAGGCTCGACGCGATAGGCTTCCGTCCGGCCCTCGCGAGCTTAGCGAGGGCTTTATTCATTGAAAGTTGATTGATGCAAGACCGCTTTCTCGTGACCGGCGGAGCCGGCTATGTCGGAAGCCACTTGGTGGCGTTGCTGGTCGAGCGGGGCGCCCATGTCGTGGTGCTCGACAACTTGCGGCAGGGCCACCGCGCCGCCGTGCCGCAGTCCGCCCGGCTGATCGAGGGCGACGTGTCTGACCCGCAAACGCTTGATGGCGTCCTGGCCGAAGGGCCGTGGAGCGCCGTGTTCCACTTTGCGGCGCTGTCCCTGGTGGGGGAAAGCATGCGCGAGCCGATGCGCTACCTGCTGGAGAACGGTGCGGGCGGGGTGCGGCTGATCGACGCCTGCATCCGGCACGACGTGAAGAAGTTCATCCTGTCATCCACCGCCAACCTGTTCGGCGAGCCGGAGCGCACGCCCATCGACGAGGCGGCCCGCATCGACCCGTCCTCCCCGTATGGCGAAAGCAAGCTGATAATCGAGCGCGCCCTGCGCTGGGCGGACCAGGTGCACGGAATGCGCAGCGCCTGCCTGCGCTACTTCAACGCGGCCGGCGCCGACCCGAACGGCGTCTTGGGCGAGGACCACGACCCGGAAAGCCACCTCATTCCCTTGGTGATCGACGCAGCGCTGGGCCGGCGCGGCGCACTCACGGTGTTCGGCACGGACTACCCGACCCCGGACGGCACCTGCGTCCGTGACTACGTACACGTGACCGACCTGGGCGAGGCGCACCTTTGCGTTCTGGGCCAACTCGACCGCCGCAGCGTCACCTACAACCTGGGCAACGGCAGCGGCCACTCCGTCCGGGACGTGATCGCCTCGGTGGAGCGGGTGCTGGGCCGCCCGGTCCCGGTGCAATTCGGCGACCGCCGGCCCGGCGATCCCGCCGCACTGGTCGCATCCTCCGCGCTGATCCAGGCGGAAACCGGCGGGACCCCGCGCTTCGCCGAACTCGACGTGATCGTTGCCAGCGCCGCCGCGTGGCGGAGGGCGCACCCGGGCGGCTACGGCGAGAACGCGCCAAGGGGACAAGCGCTCACGGAGCATTCCGATAGGCAGGCACAGCCAGGTAGGACAGCCGCTTGAGCTCCTTGCGGCCCCGCGCCACGGAGTCGAGGATCATGCCGCAGGTCAGCGACAAGCAGGCGAGCAGCGCGATTCCGGTGGACAGCACCGCCGTCGGCAGGCGCGGCACTAGGCCGGTCTGGACGTAATCCACGAATACCGGCACGGCGAGGGCAATGGCCAGGAGCATCTGCGCCGCCGCGGCAGCGGCGAAGAACGGCAGCGGGCGCTCCTCCTTTACCAGCAGAACGATCGTCCGCAGGATGCGCAGCCCATCGGCGACGGTGTTCAGCTTCGAGGCGGAGCCGGCCGGGCGCTCCTTGTAGGGCGTGGGCACCTCGCCGATCGGCATGCAGAGTTCGAGCGAGTGGACGGTGAACTCCGTTTCCGTTTCGAACCCGCCGGACAAGGCGGGAAAGGACTTCACGAAGCGGCGAGAGAACACGCGGTAGCCCGACAGCATGTCCGTGACCCGGTTGCCGAACACCCAGGATACGAGGCCGGTCAACACCGCGTTGCCGAAGCGGTGCCCGGGCCGGTAGGCCTCCGCCATCTCGGACACCCTGGCACCGTTCACCATGTCCAGCCCGTTCTCCAGCAGCAGGCTCACCATGGCCGGGCTGGAAGCGGCGCAATAGGTGTCGTCGCCATCCACCAGGACGTAGGCATCGGCCTCGATGTCGGCGAACATGCGGCGGATGACGTGGCCCTTGCCTTGCAGGCGCTCGGTCCGGGTGGTGGCGCCGGCCGCGCGGGCAGCTTCGAGCGTGCCGTCGCTGGAGTTGTTGTCGTA
Organism: uncultured Acetobacteraceae bacterium; assembly: GCA_937858325.1. Lineage (GTDB taxonomy): Bacteria > Pseudomonadota > Alphaproteobacteria > Acetobacterales > Acetobacteraceae > CAHJXG01. The sequence goes on along the minus strand of CALMAB010000431.1, from coordinate 1,266 downwards.
AACGTAGATGGCGGCGTCCGGCAGCGCCGCCCGGAAGTCCCGCACCACGGCCGGGATCGCGACCGCCTCGTTGTAGCAGGGGATCAGCACGGCAACGCGCGGCGGCATGGCGCCTATTCCGGCGCCCCAGCGACTACCCTTGTCGTCGCTCCGACGGCCACGCTCGTGGTTGCCCCGGCAGCGAGCGGCTCACGGAACACGACCGAGCGGGACAGGTTGAAGTTGGCGAGCATCCCGGCGCCTACCCCGGCAAGGATGGCAATGACCGGGTGCTCCGCGCAGACCGGAAGCAGCGTGACCAGGGTGAAGAACGTCCCGCGGTTCAGCACGAAGCCCACGCCGTTGGCCGCGACGAACAGCAGCCATTGCCACAAAAGGCTACCGCCCCCGCGCCCGGCGAATGTCCAGGCCCGGTTCAGCGCCCACGTCGTGGTGACCGCCGCCAAGTAGGCCAGCAATCCCGAGACATACAGGCCAACCGTCGCCATCGTGGCATACACAGTCGCGATATCGACCACGGCGCCGGCGACGCCCACCGTCCCGAACCGCGCGAACTGCTGCAGCAAGAGGCGCCGTTCGGGCGTCACCAGGGCGTGAAAGCGGCGGGCGTAGGCTGCAGGCTGCATAGCGCCGCATTAACCTGTTTCCGTATCGAATGCCACCCTGCAATCGGGGGCGCTGGCGCATCGCCCGGCTACATGGTTTGCTAAGCCCGAAGCAGCGGAGGCACCTGTAGATGAGACGTCGCACATTCCTGGCCGCGTCGGCCATGGGCTTGGCGGCGCCGGCGGTTGGGCGGGCGCAGGACCGCCGCATCCTCCGCTTCATTCCGCAGGCCGACCTCACAGTGCTGGACCCGATGTGGACCACGGCCTACGTCACGCGCAACCACGCCTTCATGGTTTATGACACGCTGTTCGGGCAGGACAGCCAGTACCGGCCGTCGCCGCAGATGCTGGAAGGGTTCAGCACCGGGGACGACGGCAAGACCTGGACCCTTACGCTGCGGCCGGGCCTGCTGTTCCATGACAACGAGCCGGTGCGGGCGCGCGACTGCGTGGCAAGCCTGGAGCGGTGGGGCAAGCGGGACGCGTTCGGCAGCGCGCTGATGGCGGCGACGGACGAACTCGCGGCCAAGGACGACCGCACGCTGGTGTTCCGGCTGAAGAAGCCGTTCCCGCTGCTGCCCTCGGCTCTCGCCAAGACGCCGTTGTTCATGCCGGCGATCATGCCGGAGCGCATCGCCCGGACCGACCCGTTCACCCA
>CALMAB010000430.1 GCA_937858325.1 uncultured Acetobacteraceae bacterium | reverse complement strand
CCCCGGGATCAGCCCGGCGCGATACACCATCAGCACCGGCCGCCCGCCGAGCCGGATGTAGCGCGCGTCCCGGAAATGCCGCAGCAGCTCCGCCACCAGCGCCGGCTCGTCGTTCCGGTGGTAGTCCTGGGAGATCAGCACCTCGTGCTCCGACCCGTCCCAACGGCGGGACCAGTTCTCGTTGGCCCACATCAGGCAGAACGGCAAATCCACTGTGGGGTCGGCGAGCAGCGCGTCGAGCGGCGCATGGAGCAGCCGGCGCCCGTTGAACCAGTAGAAGTAGAACACGAAGCCGTGCACCCCGGCGCCCCGCGCCAGCTCCGCCTGCTGCCGCAGCGTGTCCGTGCCGTGCAGCCGGTAGTGCCCGAGGTCCCGCGGGATGCGCGGCTGGTAGTGCCCGACGAAGCGCGGCAGGCCGCGGCCCACGTTGGTCCATTCGGTGAAGCCGCGGCCCCACCAGGCGTCGTTCTCCGGCACCGGGTGGAACTGCGGCAGATAGAACGCCAATACCTTCGCGAGCCGGGGGGCGCCGGGCGGCAAGGGCTGCACCTCCTCGAACAGCGGCCCCGGCTGGGTGTTGCGCCGGAACTCGGAGAAGACGTCGGCCTCGGCGGCGGGACGGGCCGGGAACACGCCGGGTTCATGCCGGTGCGCGCGGAAGTGCAGCAGCGGGTTGGCGTCGGGCAAGTCGCGCAAATACCGCTCGCGGTAGAACCGGCCGTCGAAGCCCGGCGCCACCTCCCGGTCCTCCTTGGCGCCTTGCAGCAGGTAGTGCTCGAACGGGTCCATCCGCGCCGCGCGCACGTCGGGCGAGCGCAGGAGGTAGTGCTGGGCGTCGAACTCCGGGATCGGGCTGACCAGGCCGCCGTGCCGGTGCTGCAGGAAGTGCGCGAGGCAAAGCTGTCCGGCCGGGATGCCGTGCGTGGCGCGGTACCATTCCGGCGCGAACCAGGCGACGGGCTGGCGGCCCTCCGCTTCGCCGTGCTCGATGTAGTGCAGCAGCGGCTCCGCCCCGCTGTTCCGCACGTCGCGGTTGCGCCGCAGGTACCAGGCCGGGTCGAAGTACGGGTTGGGCCAGCGGCCTTCCCGCCAGCCGTAGCGGAAATAGTGCACCAAAGGGTCGAGGCCGGCCTCGTCCAGGTCGGCGTTGCGCTTCAGGAACCAGTCCCGCGCGAACAAGCCCGACCGCTGCAGGACCAGCAGGTCGCCGATGTCGATGCGGAGCGGCGCAACGGGCAGCTTTCCCTGCAGCTTGGACATGGTGGCGCTGTGTCGTCCTCAACTTTTGATTGAATATCCACGCCCAGGCTGCGCGCCGTCAACCTTTGTGGTTGGCAAGAAATGCTGTTTTATGTTGAGGCAGGCGGGGGAGGGGGCGTGGCGTCATTATGGGTGGCGGTGGGAAGCGCGCTGGGCGGCCTGGCGCGCTACTGGCTCGGCGCCTGGGTCGCGGCGTGGACCGGGCCAAGCTTTCCCTGGGGCACCCTGCTGATCAACGCGCTCGGTAGCTTCGTCATCGGGCTGTTCGCCGCGGCGCTCGGGGAGCGCGGGCTGTTCAGCGACGCGCTGGGCCATAACGGGCAGTTCCTCGACGTCGTGGACCTGCGCGCCTTTGTGATGGTCGGGCTGTGCGGCGGCTTCACCACCTTCTCGTCGTTCAGCCTGCAATCCCTTGAGCTGCTGCAGGCCGGGCGCACCGGCCCGGCGCTGGGCTACATGGCCGGCTCGGCGCTCACCTGCCTCCTCGCGGTCTGGGCCGGCTGGGTGCTGGGCCGCGCGTGACATGATCCCTTTCAGGCTGGCGCCCGTCGCCGCCGTGCTGTGCGCCGCCCTGCTCGCGGGCTGCTCCGCAACCGGCCTGCTGAACGCGACCGTGCGGCGAGACGGCGTGACGGTTGAGCGCGGCGTCGCCTATGGCGACGGCCCGCGGCGGGTGCTCGACATCTACCGGCCGGGCGCGGCGGGCCGCTGCCGCTGGTCGTGTTCCTGTATGGCGGGAGCTGGCGCACCGGGGACCGCGAAACCTACGGCTTCGTGGCCACGCCGCTGGCCGCCCGCGGCGCCGTGGTCGTGGTGCCGGACTACCGGCTGTACCCGGAGGTCGCCTTTCCCGGCTTCCTGCAGGACAACGCGCAGGCCGTCGCCTGGGCCGTGGCCCATGCGGGCGCGCTCGGCGCCGACCCGCAGCGCGTGTTCGTGGTCGGCCACTCCGCGGGCGCCTACAACGCAGCGATGCTGGCGCTGGACGGGCGCTGGCTGGCGCAGGCCGGGCTGGACCGGGCGCGGCTTGCCGGCGCCGTGGGGCTGGCCGGCCCCTACGACTTCCTGCCGATCACCGATCCCGACATCATCCCGGTGTTCGCCCCCGTGGGCGACGGGCCGGCGAGCCAGCCCGTCAGCTACGTCGATGGCCATAACCCGCCCTTGCTGCTGCTGGCCGGGGACGCGGACCAAAGGGTGCGCCCGCGCAACACGCGGTAGCTCGCGGCCCGGGTGGCGGCGGCGGGCGGCCCCGTGCAGAGCCGGACCTATCCCGGGCTGGGCCACATCGGCATCGTCCTCGCCTTCAACCCGCTGTTCCGCTGGCGGGCGCCCGTGCTGGACGACGTGTGGCGCTTCATCGCGGAAGGGCGGCCGACGGGCTGAGCTTACTGGCCGCGGAACACCGGCGGGCGCCGGGCACGGAACGCCGCCAGGCCGTCGCGGTAG
>CALMAB010000429.1 GCA_937858325.1 uncultured Acetobacteraceae bacterium | reverse complement strand
CTCCCTGCGCTTGGTCGCGCAGGAAGGGCCTGGCGCGCTGCACGGCGGCGCCTTGGGGTCGGCCCTGGCCGAGTTCATGGCGCGCAGCGGCGGCTTGGTGGACGCCGGGGACCTGCAAGCCTACGCCGTGAAGGAACGCGCGCCGATACGCGGCGCCTACCGGGGGTGGGACATCGTCGGCCCCCCGCCCCCGGCCTCGGCGGGCGTCCACATCGTGCAGATGCTGAACATGCTGGACGCCTATGACGTCCGGGGCCTCGGCTTCGGGTCGGCGGACGGCGTCCACCTGCTGGCGGAGGTGATGAAGGCCGCCTTCGCCGACCGCGCCGTGGCCACGGCCGACCCGGACTTCGTGGACGTGCCGGTCGGGCACCTGACCTCGCGCGCCTTTGCCGACGCGCGCCGGGCCGGCATCAGCATGGAGCAGGCGCAGGCGTTCCGGCCGGGCCTGGCCCGCGGGGAAAGCGCGGACACCACCCACGTCACGGTCGCGGACAGCAAGGGCGACGTGGTCAGCAGCACGCAAACCGTCAACGGCCTGTTTGGCGCCCGGGTGTCGGTGCCCGGCACCGGGCTGATCTGCAACAACTACATGTACAACTTCGACCCGCACCCCGGCCACGCCTTGTCCATCCAGCCAGGCAAGCGGGTGTTCACCTCCATGGCGCCGATGATGGCGGTGCGGAACGGGCGGTTGGCCTATGCGCTCGGCCTGCCGGGGGCGCTCCGCATCTTCCCGTCCGCCCTGCAGGCCCTGGTCAACCTGCTGGACCACGGCATGTCGCTGCAGCAGGCGGTGGAAGCGCCGCGCATGTTCACCCAAGGCGGCGACCTGGAGCTGGAGCCGCCGCTGTTCGCCGCCTTGGGTCCTGCCCTGTCCGCCCGCGGCCACGCCGTGCGCGAGCAGCCCCGCGTGGCCGGCGGCATGAACGCCATCGAGTTCCGGGACGACGGCACTTTGCTGGGCGCGGCCTGCTGGCGCGCGGACGGAACCCCGGTGGGCATCGGCGGCGGCCTGGCCCGCGCCGGCGTTCGCTTCGTGGTCTAAGCATCATTCTGCGGAGTGTGTTTACACGCAGCAGGTAAAATGATGCGTCCTCAACGCCTGCTTAGGATCGGCGCCATGACGCAGAACACCGAGACCATCGCCGTGCTCGACCCCATCACCCCGCAAACGGCGGAGCGGCTGCGCGGCCTGCTGCCGCCCGGGATGCGGCTGACCCACGGCACCGCGCGGGACGAGGCGCACCTGCGATCCGTGATTGCCGGTGCCGACTACGCCGTGTCCGGCCAGATCGCCGTGCCCGGGGCGGTGCTGCGCGCGGCCACCCGGCTCAAGCTGCTGCACAAGTGGGGCGTGGGCGTGGACAACCTGGACCTGGACGCGGCGCGCGAGCTTGGCATCACGGTTGCGCGCACCACCGGCAGCAATGCCGTGCCGGTGGCGGAGTTCACCCTGGGCCTGATGATCTCCGCCCTGCGGAACCTGGCCCATAGCCATGCGGAGCTGAGCGGGGGCCGTTGGACCGGGGGCAACTACGCCCGGCCCGCCATGATGCTGTCCGGCAAGACCGTAGGCATCGTCGGCTTCGGCGCCATCGGCAAGACGGTCGCGCGACTGCTGTCCGGCTTCGGCTGCACGATCCTTTACCACAAGCCCAAGCCGCTCGACCCGGCGGAGGACGCGGCGCTGGGGGTCCGCCACGCCTCCTTGTCGGAGCTGCTGGCAGAGGCCGACGTGGTGTCCCTGCACTGCCCGCTGACGCCGGGCACGGCCGGGCTGATCGACCGGGCGGTCCTGTCCGCCATGAAGCCGACGGCCGTGCTGGTCAACGTGGCGCGGGGCGGCGTGGTGGTGGAAGCGGACCTGGTCTGGGCCTTGCGGAACCGGGTCATCCACGGCGCGGCCATGGACGTGTTCGAAACCGAGCCGCTGCCGCCGGACAGCGCGCTGCTGGGGCTGGAAGGCCTGACGGTGACGCCGCACGTCGCCGCCATCGCGGCCGACAACTTCGAAACGACGGTGCGGCAGATGTTCGGCAACATCGAGCGCATGTCCCGCGGCGAGGCGATCCCGGAACGGGACATCGTGGTGGCGTGAGAGGAGCACCAGGCAGGCGCGGGATCGGCGAGGCGACGTCCTGATACCAACGGCCCCTCGCCCCGCCCCTTGCGTCATTGCGAGCCGCCCTGGCGGCGCGGCAATCCAGGAGCCGTCAGCACGGCACCCGGCGGCTCCTGGATTGCCGCGTCGCTGCGCTCCTCGCGATGACGCGGAGACGACGGGAGCAAACGGCCGCTGGCATCACGCGCCTGCCCCGGCCGCGAACGCTGCGCGTTTTCGGGCAAGGGCCGGTCAGAGCAGACAAGGAACATCGGCGTTCCGCCGGCAACATGCCGGTCCTGGAGTCCGGGCGGGCATCGGCCCACCACGACGGCGGCGATCCGCGGCGCGGCCTCGACCTCCGTGCCCTGCTCGCCGTTCCCCAGCCGGGAACACACGTCTATTGTTGCGGGCCGGCCGGGTTGATGGAGGCCGTCGCGGCGGCCTCGGCGGGTTGGCCGGACGGGGCGGTCCACTTCGAGCGCTTCCAGCCGCCAGGCGAGGTCCTGCCAGCCCAGGATGCGGCGTTCAGTGTCCGCCTCGGCCGAAGCGGCCGCGTGATCCCTGTTGCGCCGGGCCGCCTGGGCGACCACTTGGTGCTCGACCTATGACCGACGCCGCCCGGCCGCTCCTTGCAGCCATGCCCGACCCGAAGCCCTCCTCCACGAAGGACGCCGCCCTCGCGACGGGCGCGAGGGGTTCCAGACGCTGTTCCTGCGCCGCGGCTACGGCGTGTACCTCATCGACCAGCCCAGGCGCGGCAATGCCGGCCGCAGCACCGTGGCGGCCACGATCACGCCGGCGGCCGACGAGCAGACCTGGTTCAACACCTTCCGCCTCGGCGAGTGGCCGGACTACTTCCCCGGCGTGCAGGCCTCGCGCGACCCGGAGGCGCTGGACCAGTTCTTTCGCTCGGTGACGCCCAACACCGGGCCGTTCGACGCAGGCGTGGTGTCGGACGCGGTTTCGGCGCTGTTCGACAGGATCGGGCCGGGCATCCTCGTCACGCATTCCCAGAGCGGCGGCCCGGGCTGGCTCACGGCGATCAAGAACGGGAACGTCCGCGCCGTCGTCTCCTTCGAGCCGGGCAGCGGCTTCGTGTTCCCGGACGGCGAGGTGCCCCCGCCGATGCCGAGCGCCGCCGGTCCGCTGGAAGCGTCCGGCATTCCCTTGGCGGAGTTCGAGCGGCTGACCCGGCTGCCGATCGTCATCTACTACGGCGACAACATCCCCGAAGCGCCGACCCCCAGCCCCGGTAAGGACAACTGGCGCGTGCGCCTCGCGATGGCGCGCCTGTGGCGGGACGCCGTGAGTCGGCACGGCGGCGACGTCACCCTCGTTCACCTGCCGGAGGTCGGCGTGACGGGCAACACGCACTTTGCCTTCTCGGACACGAACAACGGGCGGATCGCCGAGCTGATGGCAGACTTCCTGCGCGAGAAGAAGCTGGACTGAGCAGCGGACCAGGTCAGAGGAAACCGCAGATGAAACCATTCTTGGCGATGCTCCTGGTCATTTTGGCGACCGGGCTGGCCTCCGCGAAGGAAGTTCCAACCCAAGGCAGAACGATGTTGGGCAGCAACACCATGGGATTCTCTTTACCCGAGCTCGCCGCCGTGGCGCCGGCCCTCGGCGACTACACGGAGCGGGTGCTGGCCGGCGACCTCTGGCGGCGCACCGACCTGTCCCTCCGCGACCGGAGCATCGTGAAGGTGGCGGCGCTCATCGCCGGCGGGCACACGGCGGCCCTGCCGGCCGAACTCGGCCGCGCGCTCGACTGCGGCGTGACGCCGGCCGAGCTGAGCGAGGTCATCACCCATCTGGCCTTCTATGCCGGCTGGCCCGGCGCGACGTCCGCCGCTTCGGTGGCCAAATCCGTCTTTGCCGAGCGCGGCATCGGCGCCGACCAGCTGGCGGGTCCACCAGGCCTCTTGCAGGTCGATGAAGCGGCCGAGAAGGAGCGTGCGGCCTACGTCGGCCGCAACCTCGATGGCGTGGCGCCGGGTCTGAGGGACTACACGAACCGCGTGCTGTTCGACGAGGTTTGGCGGCGGCCGGGCTTGGCCGCACGCGACCGCAGCCTGGTCACGATCAGCGCGCTGATCGCGGAAGGAAAGGCCGCGCAGCTGGTGGGCCACCTGAACAGGGGCTTGGACAACGGGCTGACGAAGGCGGAGATTTCGGCGGTGGTCACGCACCTCGCCTTCTATGCCGGCTGGCCGAACGCGATGTCGGCCGCCTCGGTCGCCAAGGCGGTGTTCGAGAAGCGGCCCGGGTGACGCCTTTGCGGCACCACGCCGGCGCTGCAGGTGCAAGCGGCCACCTGCGCGCCGACAGCAGCGTCGGAGACCTCCTCGCCCATCCGGCGTTCCGGGGCTTCGCTCCGTTGCTGTTGCCCTGGGACGACCGGCGCTACGACGAGGGCATGCGGCTGAGCGGGATCGGCTCGCTCCTGCCGTACCACACTCATGTTGATCCTGCGGCGACGCTCGCCGGCCTCAACCGCATGATCGACGACGTGAACGCCGGCAAGCCCGTGTTCCATGATTTCTACACGGGCGCGCAGAATAAGGAGCAGCCAGCCAAAGCCAGCACGGGCCTGTTCTTCTTCCGCGGGCGGCCCGGCGCGCCCTTCGCCGTCATCTCGCCCGGCGGCGGCTTCTCCTATGTCGGTTCCGTCCACGAAGGCTTTCCATACGCCGTCGAGATCAGCAAGGAGGGATACAACGCCTTTGTCCTGAGATATCGGGCGGGAAACGGCGGGACGGTTGCCACGGAGGACCTGGCTGCCGCGGTCTCCTACCTCTTCCGTCACGCGGCGGCGCTCGGCGTCGGCACGGACGGGTATTCTTTGTGGGGCAGTTCGGCCGGAGCCAGGATGGCGGCCAGCATCGGCTCGCACGGGGCCGCGGACTACGGCGGCGACGATGTGCCCAGGCCTTCGACCGTCGTGATGGCCTACACGGCGCACCCGGACCATTCGTCCGACGAGCCTCCCACCTTTGCCGTCGTCGGCGAGCGGGACAGGATCGCCCCGCCATCCACCATGGAACGGCGGGTCGCGGCCCTGCGCCGGGCCGGCACACGGGTCGAGTATCACCAGTACAAG
>CALMAB010000428.1 GCA_937858325.1 uncultured Acetobacteraceae bacterium | reverse complement strand
CTGCTGCGCTCCGCCGCGGGCACCAGCGCGACAAAGGCATCCACGTCGGCCTGGCCGTCCGCGATGTCCTGCACGGCCCGGCGCCCGGCGCCCGCCCGCCAGTCCCGTCCGCCCGCCTTGGACCGCTCTGCCAGCGCCTGCGCCAGCCGGCTCTTCAGGTGCGCCGCGCCCGCGTCGCCGAGAGCCGGGAGCATGATCGGCACCAGGCGGTCGTAGATGCCGTACTCGTTGGCCAGCAGCGCGGTGAACACCCGGTCCGCGAGACCCAGCGGATCGGGCCTCGCCCTGACCGCGATCGCGCCCAGGTCCTCGCAAGCCAGATGAAAGACATCTCCGACCGAGCCGGAGCTGTCATCCACGCGGTTGAGCACCGGCTCCGCGAGGTCCAGGAAGCGCCACATCAGGTCCAGCGCCAGGTCGGGGCGGCTGGGCGCGACCCGGTCCGCGATCATCGCCCGCTGCAGGTCGAGGTCGCGCACGAAGTCCCGCCGCTTCTGCCAATCGACAAAGGAGCGTGCGGACCGCAGCGCCGTGATGCGCTTGCCGATCTCGGCCGCGATGCTGTCGCCGCCCTGCTGTGCGGCAAGCTCCAGGCGCAGGCGCCGCTTCACCTCGGCATCGCCGTCCGCGAGTTCGACGAGGATCGCGGCCAGGCGCTCCGCCCCGAGCGCCGCCAGGTTGTCCAGGCCCACCGTCTTCCTCGACGCTGCCATGCGGTGGTCAGCGTCCCCAGAGGCCTTCGAACCGCCGCCCTGCCGTGCGGGTGTAGTGGACGGTGTGCCTGGGATCGCGGTGGCCGAGGTAGTCCTGGATGAGGCGCAGGTCGTGGCCCTTGTCGGCCAGCGCGAAGCCGCAGGAGTGGCGCAGCGTGTGCGGGTGCACGCCCGGCAGGCCGGCGCGCTTGGCCGCCGCGGCGATCAGGTAGTTGACCGCCTGGCGGGTGAGCGGCTGGCCCGCGCAAATCGCATGTGCGATTTCGCTGTGCTCGGAGGTGAACAGCCAGGGCAGCGCGTCGGTGCGGGTGGCGAGGTGGCGTTTGACGGCGCGCAGCTCGTCGCCGGCGATCGGTTGCTCGACGGACAGCCCGCCCTTGAGGCGGCGCACCCAAAGCCGGGCGCGGTCGAGGTCCAGCTCGTCGCGGCGCAGGCCGACCGCCTCGCTGACGCGCAGCCCGTGGCGATAGGTCATGAGCAGCAGCAGGTGGTCGCGCACGCCGTGCCGTCCGGCCTTGGCCGCATGGAGCAGCTTGGCCACCTCGCCCTGGGACAGGTAGTCCTTGGCGCGCTCGTGCCGGTCGGCGGCGTCGGAGCGGGTATCGGCCGGACCACTCTTTACCTTTCGCCCTTTGGTCGGGTTCTCCGGCACGCGTGCAATCCCTTGCTGTTCCTGCACGCAGGCTACCACACTCTCAACAAAATGCGTGTTCGGTCGGCTGTATCACCCTGTCAGTTGCTCCGCTTGACGAAGTGGCAGACTGTCAGGCTGGTGTCCCGAACGCTGCCGCGGCTTTGGCGAGGCGCTTGGCACCATCTCGCAAGGCCCCGATCTCGTGGCCCGAGAAGCCCAGCACGAAGCCATCTGGCGGTCCAGGCTCCAGGCGGGTTTCGGACAGGAGCCACGCCTGAACCCGTGCTGCGTCCTTGATCCGGGCCGCAGCGCCCGGTGGAGAGTCAGGCAGCAGACGGGCGACGAGGTGCAAACCCTGGTCAGGAACCGTCACTTGCAACGTCCCGTCTGCGTGCGCGGCCAGTGTGTCTGCGACCGCATCGCGGGCCGCCCGGTAACGCCCCCGCATCCGCCGGATGTGGGCGGAAAAGTCGCCCGCCGCGATTAGGTCGGCCAGAACGCCTTCCAGCAGGCTCGGCGGGAAGCGGTCCGATGCGGCCCGCGCGGCCAGGACTGGCTCAACCAGCGGCGGCGGCAAGACGACGTAGCCCATGCGCAGGCCGGGGAAGAGCACCTTGGAGAACGTCCCGAAGTAGATGACCCGTTGGGCGGCATCTATGCCGGCCAGGGCGGTCAGCGGCGGCCCGCCGTAGCGGAACTCACTGTCGTAGTCGTCTTCCAGCACCCAGGCATCGGCGTCGCGCGCCCACTCCAGTAGGGCGATGCGCCGGTCCATCCGCATGGCAACGCCGGTCGGGAACTGGTGCGAGGGGGTGACATAGGCGACCCGCGCGCCCGGGGCACGGCGCCGGCCCTCGTCCACCACAAGTCCGTGCCCATCCACGGGAACCGGGACCAGCCGCGCCCCGGCGGCTTCCAGCACCCTGCGGGCCGCGGGATAGCCGGGGTCCTCCATCCAGGCGGCATCGCCGGGCCTGAGCACCACGCCCAGGCACAGCTGCAGGCCCTGTTGCGTGCCGCTGACGAGCACGATGCGGCCCGGGTCGCAGTGCACGCCCCGGCTGACCGCGAGGTGCTCCGCCAAGCGCTCGCGCAGTTCTCGGCAGCCGCGCGGGTCGCCGTAGCCGAGGTGAACGGGATCAAGGGTTCGCAGGCGCTTGCCGACTGCGCGTCGCAACCGGCCCAGGAGCAGGGCGTAAACACTCGTCCGGCCCAGGGAGAACACCTCGCGGCTGGGGGTCATGTCCGTTGCCGGAGTGCGCTCCGGAGGGGCCGGGCCGGACGGGACGTGGCTCGCGACAAAGGTGCCTGCGCCTACCCTTGCTTCCACGAGACCGTCCGACAGCAGCTGCTCGTAGGCGCCGACAACCGTGTTCCGCCTTATGCCGAGCTGGACGGCCAGCAAGCGGCTGGCCGGGAGGCGGCTGCCGGGCGCGAGCCGTCCGGCAAGGATCGCATCGCGCAGGCCCTGGTGGACGCGCGCTGATTGCGGGCCGCGCATCCCGTCCAGGTGCAGCGGCAGGTCCAGCGCGCCGGGCCTGTCCGGCTTGCCAGAGGTCACGGCCGGATTGGTCGGCATCGGCATGAGCAATTGGACCTTTCGGCAACCAATCTACCCGGCGCATGGTGATGCCGCAACGAGCCGAACAGGAGATCAGGAATGTCGGACGCGGAAACGCCCGCCTACCCGGTGGACAACGTGAACCGGGTGAAGCGACGGCACGACCGGGGGTTCTACGACCACGAAACCGTCCATGCCTTGCTGGACGCGGCCGCGCTGTGCCACGTCTCCTACGTCATCGACGGCCTGCCCTACTGCACGCCGACGCTGTTCTGGCGCGAGGGCGGAACGCTGTTCTGGCACGGCAGCAGCGCCAGCCGGATGCTGCGCAACCAATCGGAAGGCCAGCCGGCGTGTCTGACCGTGACGCACTTGGACAGCCTCGTGCTGGCACGCTGCGGCTTCAACCATTCCGCCGACTACCGCTCGGTGATGGCCTTCGGCCATGCCCGGCTGGTCGAGGACCCGGCGGAAAAGGAGGCGGCGCTGGTCGCCATGGTGGACCGGCTGTTTCCCGCCTGCACGGCCAGCCTGCGGCAGAGCTCGGCGCAGGAGATCAAGGCGACGGCGGTCGTGTCCATGAAGATCGAGCGCGCGTCAGCCAAGATACGTGCCAAGCGCGTGGTGGACGAGGACGAGGACTACCCGCTGCCGATCTACGCGGAGCGCCTGCCCGTGCGGACGGTGATCGGACAGCCGGAGCCATGCCCCCGACTGGTGGACGGCGTTGCGCGCCCGGACACGCTGGCGGGCTACCGCGCCGGCCGTGCGCTGGAAGAGGCGCTGGCGGAGGCGCATGCGGTGACATACTCACCCGCGACGCCGCCGGGCAGCCTTGCAAGTTCCGGCTTGCCGCAGGAGGGTGCGGTGATGACGCCGGGCATGATGCAGGTGATCCGGGAGCAGCGGCTCGGCTTTGTCGCCACGGTGAACGCGGACGGCACGCCCAACCTGTCGCCCAAGGGCACTTTTGCCGTCGTGGACGCGGCGACGGTCGCCCTTGCGGAGATCCGCTCGCCCGGCACGCTGCGCAACCTCGCCGCCAACCCGGCGGTGGAGGTCAACTTCGTGGACCCGTTCACGCGTCGCGGCTGTCGCCTGTTCGGCACAGCGCGGATCGTTCGGCGTGGCGAGGCAGAGTTCGACGGATTGCTTCCGTGGTTCGCCGACCATGGCAGCCTGGTGCCGCGCACGCGGGCGGTCGTGCTGATCGCGTTGACGCGGGCGCTGCCGCCCTCCTCGCCTGCCTATGATGACGGCTCGTCGGAGGACGGGTTGCGGCGGAGCTGGACGGACCGCTTCCGTGCGCTCCAGCCCGGTGGACGCTTCATGGGATGACTGTCCTGGCAGTCCCGGCGGTGCCTTGCAGTGCGGGCTACGTGTCCGTCAGACGAAGGGATACCGTTGGCGAATTCGGCAGCCTGGCACGGGCGGCGGCGTTGGGTAAGGTTTCTGCCTGGAGGTCCTTCCATGTCGCTCCACCCGCAGCAGCCAATCCTGTCTGTGCCTGACGACACAGCGCGCGTTGCACGGGCTGCGTTCCGGCGCGGCAATCCCTGCCTAGTCCTGCGTGACCAACTCGGTGCCGTGTTCGACGACGCAGGCTTCGCCGACCTTTACCCCAAGCGCGGTCAGTCGGCTTACGCCCCTTGGCGCTTGGCTTTGGTCACGCTGTTGCAGTTCCGCGAGGGGCTGAGCGACCGGCAAGCGGCGGAGGCGGTCCGAGCGCGGATCGATTGGAAATACCTGCTCGCCCTCGACCTGGCCGACCCCGGCTTCGACCATAGCCTGCTCTGCGGGTTCCGCGGCAGGCTGCTGGGCGGGGACGTTGCCGGGCGTCTGCTGGCCCGCGTGCTGGACGCGGCGCGCGAGGCAGGGCTGCTCAAGGCGCGCGGGCGGCAGCGCACCGACAGCACGCACGTGCTGGCGGCCGTGCGCGAGCTGAACCGGATCGAGCTGCTGGCCGAAACGCTGCGCGCTGCGCTGAACGCGATCACCGTGGCGGCCCCTGATTGGCTGCACGCCGTGTCGCTCCCCGAGTGGCACGAGCGCTACGGCCGGCGGATCGAGGACAGGCGCCTGCCGGAGACCGGCCCCAAGCGCGACGCCTATGTCGTCCAGCTCGGCACGGGCGGCTATCAGTTGCTCGACACGCTGGCCGGCAAGGACGCGCCAGCAGACGCTGCCGCGCTGCAGGCGGTCGCCGTGCTGCGCCGCGTGTGGGCGCGGCGCTTCGAGCGGGACGAGGGCGGGCAGGATGGGGGT
>CALMAB010000427.1 GCA_937858325.1 uncultured Acetobacteraceae bacterium | reverse complement strand
CTGCGCGCCCGCGGCGACTGGACGCCCGCGGAGTGCTGGCTTCCTTGTCCGCCCCCTCCCCCGCCGTGGCGACGGCAGCGGCCGAGGCGGTGGCGGGCATCGATTGGACCTTGCAGCTTTGGGGTTTGGCGCAGGGGGCGTTCTACGGCCTCAGCCTCGGCTCCGTGCTGCTGCTGGCGGCAACCGGGCTGGCCATCACCTTCGGGGTCATGGGCGTCATCAACATGGCGCACGGCGAGATGGTGATGATCGGCGCCTACGCGACCGTCGTGGTGCAGGAAGCAGTGCGCGCCTACGCGCCCGGCCTGTTCGGCGCCAGCCTGTTCATCGCCATTCCGCTCGCCTTCCTGGTCTCGGGCGGCCTCGGTGTCCTGATCGAGCGCGGCCTGATCCGCTTCCTGTATGGCCGGCCGCTGGAGACCTTGCTCGCCACCTTCGGCCTGTCTCTCGTTCTGCAGCAGGCGGTGCGGTCGATCTTCGGCCCGTCCAACCGGGAGGTCGGCACGCCCGCATGGATGAGCGGCGCCGGGCGGTTCGGGCAGGTGACGCTGACCTACAACCGGGTGGCGATCATCGTGTTCGCGCTGGCGGTGCTGCTCGGGCTGATGGCGGTGCTGCGCTTCACGCCGCTCGGCCTGCGGATGCGGGCGGTGACGCAGAACCGGCGCATGGCGGCCGCCATGGGCATCCGCACGGGCGGCATCGACGCGCTGACCTTCGGCCTCGGCTCCGGCGTCGCCGGCATGGCGGGGGTGGCGCTGAGCCAGATCGACAACGTGAGCCCCAACCTCGGCCAGGGCTACATCATCGACAGCTTCATGGTGGTGGTGTTCGGCGGCGTCGGCAACCTGTGGGGCACGGCGCTGGGGGCGCTGACGCTCGGCGTGGTCAACAAGTTCCTGGAGCCGGTGGCGGGCGCGGTGCTGGGCAAGATCGTGGTGCTGGTGCTGCTGATCCTGTTCATCCAGCGCCGGCCGCGCGGCATGTTCCCGTTGAAGGGCCGGGCGGTGGAAACATGAGGGACCGGGTTGCGACGCCCATGACGCTGCTGCTGGTGCTGGGCGGGGCGCTGCTGCTGGCCGGGCTGAACCTGGGCACGGCGCCGGGTCATGCGCTGCACGTGCCGACCTATGTGGTGTCGCTGGTCGGCAAGTATCTGTGCTTCGCGATCCTGGCGCTGGCGGTGGACCTGGTTTGGGGATTTGCCGGCATCCTGAGCCTCGGCCACGCGGCGTTCTTCGCGCTGGGCGGCTATGCGATGGGGATGTACCTCATGCTGCAGATCGCCGGGCGCGGGCAGTATGGCGCGGCGCTGCCGGACTTCATGGTGTTCCTGAATTGGCATTCGCTGCCGTGGTACTGGTACGGGTTCGGCCAGTTCCCCTTCGCGCTGCTGATGGCGATGCTGGCGCCGGGTCTGCTGGCGCTGGTGTTCGGCTGGCTTGCCTTCCGCAGCCGGGTGACGGGGGTGTACCTGTCCATCATCACCCAAGCGCTGACCTACGCGCTGATGCTGGCGTTCTTCCGCAACGACATGGGCTTCGGCGGCAACAACGGGCTGACCGACTTCAAGGAAATCCTCGGCGCGCCGCTTTCCTCCGACACCACGCGGTCCGGGCTGCTGCTGGTCACGGCGGCGCTGCTGTGCGCGCTGTACCTGCTGGCCCGCTGGCTCACCCGGTCGCGTTTCGGCAAGGTGCTGGTCGCGGTGCGCGACAGCGAAAGCCGCACCCGGTTCATCGGCTACCGGCCGGAAAGCTACAAGCTGGTGGTCTGGACCTTGTCCGCGGTGATGGCCGGGCTGGGCGGGGCGCTATACGTGCCGCAGGTCGGCATCATCAACCCCGGCGAGTTCGCGCCCGCCGGCTCCATCGAAGCGGTGATCTGGGTCGCGGTCGGCGGGCGCGGCACGCTGCACGGCGCGATCCTGGGCGCCGTGCTGGTCAACCTCGCCAAGACGTATTTCACCGGGCGGCTGCCGGAGCTGTGGCTGTTCGCGCTGGGCGGGCTGTTCATCGCGGTGACGCTGTTCCTGCCACGCGGCTTGATGGGCCTGCGGCCAGGCTCCCCGGTGCCGAGGCCGCCCGTGGTGTCCGAGGAGAGCGCGGTGTCGCGGGAAGCCACGCCTTGACCGCTATCGGAGCGGCCTCCGACACCCTGCTGTACCTCGACGGGGTGAGCGTCAGCTTCGACGGGTTCCGGGCGCTGAACAGCCTATCGCTGGTGCTGGCGCCGGGCGAGATGCGGGCGGTGATCGGGCCGAACGGCGCGGGCAAGACGACCATGATGGACGTGATCACCGGCAAGACCCGGCCCGACGCCGGGCGCGTGGTCTATGCCGCCGACACCGACCTGACCCGGCTCGACGAGCCGGCCATCGCGAGCCTCGGCATCGGGCGCAAGTTCCAGAAGCCCACGGTGTTCGAGATGCACACGGTTTGGGACAACCTGCTGCTGGCCTTGTCGGGCGACCGCCGCCCCTGGTTCGCCTTGGGCGCGCGGCAGACGCCGGAGGAGCGGGCGCGCATCGAGGGCATCCTGGGCACCACGCGGCTCCGCGAGCACCGCGGGCGCCGGGCGGGGGACCTCAGCCACGGGCAGAAGCAGTGGCTGGAGATCGGCATGTTGCTGGCGCAGGACCCGCGCTTGCTGCTGGTGGACGAGCCGGTGGCCGGGATGACGGACGCCGAAACGGAGCAAACCGCCGAGCTGCTGCGCGAGATCAACCGCACCCGCAGTGTCGTGGTGGTGGAGCACGACATGGCATTCGTCCGCGCGCTCGGCGTGAAGGTGACGGTGCTGCACGAGGGGTCCGTGCTGAGCGAGGGCACCATCGACCACGTGAGCGCGGACCCCCGGGTGATCGAGGTGTATCTTGGACGTTGAGACCGATGGGCGCCTGGCGGTGGAGGGCGTGGACCTGCACTACGGCGCGGCCATCGCGCTGCGCAACGTGTCGATCGGCGTGCAGGCAGGGGCCGTGACGTGCCTGCTGGGCCGCAACGGCGTCGGCAAGACCAGCCTGCTCCGCGCCATCACCGGGGCGCATCCGGTGAGCCGCGGGCGCATCCGTTGGGAGGGCACGGACATCACGCGCCTGCCGACCTATGCCCGGGCGCAGCGCGGCATCGCCTGGGTGCCGCAGGGCCGCGACATCTTCCCGCTGCTGACGGTGCGGGAGAACCTGGAAACCGGGTTCGCCGTGCTGCCCCGGGCGCAGCGCCGGGTGGATGACGAGATCTTCGAGCTGTTCCCGATCCTGCGCACCATGCTGCGGCGCCGGGGCGGCGACCTGTCGGGCGGGCAGCAGCAGCAGCTCGCCATCGCCCGCGCCTTGGTGATGCGGCCCCGGCTGCTGGTGCTGGACGAGCCGACGGAGGGCATCCAGCCGAGCATCATCAAGGACATCGGCCGGGTGATCGCCCTGCTGCGCAGCCGCGGCGGCATGGCGATCCTCTTGGTCGAGCAGTACTACGACTTCGCGCGGGAGCTGGCCGACACGTTGGCGGTGATGGACCGCGGCGACATCGTGCTGAGCGGCGCGCCGGGCACGCTGGACGAGACGGAGGTGCGGCGGCGGCTCT
>CALMAB010000426.1 GCA_937858325.1 uncultured Acetobacteraceae bacterium | reverse complement strand
TGAAGGACGCGGACGGGACCGAGGCGACCAACCCGGACAACCTGATCTGCCAGGCTGCGCGGCTGCTCAAGCGCGAGTTCCCTGGGGTGGGGCTGCTCGGGGACGTGGCGCTCGACCTTTACACGACGCATGGGCACGACGGCGTGCTGCGCGACGGGCGGGTCGCCAACGACGAGAGCGTCGCCGTCCTCGCGCGCCAGGCAGTGGTGCAGGCGGAGGCAGGGATCGATGTCGTGGGGCCGTCCGACATGATGGACGGACGGGTTGGCGCGATCCGCACGGCGCTGGACGCGGCCGGGCTGGAGGACACGTGCATCATGAGCTACGCCGCCAAGTACGCCAGCGCGTTCTACGGCCCGTATCGCGACGCGGTGCAGTCAGCGCCTTTGCACGGCGACAAGCGGACCTACCAGATGGACCCGGCCAACGGCGAGGAGGCGCTGCGCGAGGTCGAGCAGGACCTGCTGGAAGGCGCGGACATGGTGATGGTCAAGCCCGGGATGCCGTATCTGGACATCGTGCGGCGCGTGCGCGATCGGTTCGGCGTGCCGACTTTCGCCTACCAGGTCTCCGGCGAGTATGCGATGATCATGGCGACCGTGCGGAACGGTTGGCTGGACCACGACCGGGCGATGATGGAAAGCCTGCTCGGCTTCAAGCGCGCGGGCGCTGCGGGGGTGCTGACCTACTTCGCCCTGCAGGCAGCGCGACTTTTGAGGGCCGGGCATTGAACGCAGGCGCCGCAACCATCAGGATTGCTCAGCTATCCGATGCCTTTGCCGTCCAGGACATCAGCGCGGAGGCCTATGTCCCAATTTACCAGGCGGTGATCGGGGCGGCACCGAAGCCGGCCCACGAGGATTACACGGACAGGATCGGGCGTGGCGAGGTCTGGTTGCTCGATCTTGAGGACGGCCCGTGCGGCGTGGTCGTCCTGGAGCCGATGATCGACCACTTGCTGATCTACAGCATTGCTGTCCACCCCCGGCATCAGGGAAGAGGCTGCGGAAGACTGCTGTTGGCTTTCGCCGAGCAGCAGGCGGCGGCAACGGGGCTGCCTGAGGTGCGCCTCTACACGAACAAACGCATGGAGCAGAACCTGGCCTTCTACCGCGACTCCGGATATTCCGAAACGGGCACGCGCCCGCATCCGCACCGGTCAGGGGAGATCGTTGTTGACATGGCGAAGCCGGTAGCCAACGAGGCAGGTTTTGGTGCGGGCCGCATCAGGACCGGTGCCGGGCTGGACAAGCAATGACCAACCTTCTCCATGTCGACTGGTCGGCCCTTCCATCGCCGGAAGACGACGGCGGCGCGCGGCATCTCGAAGGTGCTGTTGTTCCATCCTTTTCCCTGCCCGGCACCCATGGCGAGGCGGTCGATCTGTCGCGGCTTCCCGGGACAACGGTTGTCTATGCCTACCCCATGACCGGCCGCCCCGACATGCCGTTGCCCGACGGGTGGGACATGATCCCTGGCGCACGCGGCTGCACGCCGCAGTCCTGCGCGTTCCGGGACCACCATGCCGAGCTGCGCGCGTTGGGGACGAACCACCTTTTCGGCCTTTCGACCCAGGACACCGGCTATCAGGTGGAGGTTGCCGACCGGCTGCACCTGCCGTTTCCTTTGCTATCCGACGCCCGGCTGGAGATGGCACACGCCCTTCGCATGCCGACGATGGACGTGGCAGGTGCGACGCTTCTGAAGCGGCTGACCCTCGTCATCGTGGACGGGCGGATTGCCAAGGCGCTCTATCCGGTTTTCCCGCCCAACCAAAGCGCGGCGGACGTGATGGCATGGCTCAAGGCGGGCCGGCAAAGCCAGGTGTAGGGGCCTGCATCCATCGGTCCTGACGCACGCTGGCTGGGGACCGCGGCAGCGACGCTGCTCAGGCACGCGACCGCTCGAACCGTGAAGGCTCGGTGTCGGGGCAGCAGCGCCCCGTATTGTTCCATGACTGCCGCGAGGGTAGAACGGGCGAGAAGCTCCGCTGTAGTGGGAGCCAGGTCCAAGAACAGCGTTGGATCATTCACCTCCGCTTCCAGGCAGACGCGCCGCCCGTCGCGGCCGGGCGCACCGTCGATGCGGGCGTAAAGGGGCGCCCTCCCGCCGGGCAGGGCCGCCAGCACGCGGGCTGTGTCCGCGACGGCCTCCGCTGGCGGCGGGTCGGTCCGCTCGGGCGGGCGCGGCGTGTAGCGCACGTTGACCCGGAAGTCGCTTGCGGCCGGCTGCGTGCGGACAGCGCGGGTGAACTGCCCCGCGCCGAAGACAAAGCTCGTCTCGCCATCGGCCGCGATGCTTGGCAAGAACGCCTGTACGAGCCAGGGCCGCCCAGGCCCCTCCTCCAGAGCCGTCGCCACGTCGCGCTCAATCGTGTCGAGGGAAGTAAGGCCGACCGCAACGCCGCTGCCGCCCCAGCAAGGCTTCAGCACCGCGGGGCCGCCGTCGCCGGCTCCGAAGCGAGGGGACCAGGGCAGGCGTGGCCACGCTGTAGGCAACCGTTCCGGCTGCGCCCATGAAGCCCAGCATCCGACGCGGCCCGCAGCGCCTCGGCCGCGGCCAGCAGTCGTGGGCGCGACGCCGCGCGGTCGGCGAGCAGCCCGGCTGGGATGGACAGCAGCAGGAACGGCAGAGTTTGAGCGGCCTGCAGCAGCCCGGTCGCGCTCGTCCCCGCGTCGAACGCGAGGACCGCGACCAAAGGCGCCGCGGCGAGTGCGACGTGCTCGGCCGACCACGCGGCGAGGTGCAGAAATGCGGGCGGGTAGGGCAGGGATGGCATGGTC
>CALMAB010000425.1 GCA_937858325.1 uncultured Acetobacteraceae bacterium | reverse complement strand
CCGCCGTCCCAATAGAACTCGCCGTCGATCTCGACCGGGGGGAAGCTGATCGGCAACGCGCCACTCGCCATGACGTGCTCGACCCGGATCGGGATTTGGGCATTGTCGAAGTAAGCGAAGTTGCCGGTGCGGACGTTCACCGCGCCGACGCTGAACCGGACCGTGCGCGCGTTGATCCGGTCGAAATCGACCAGCCGCTCCAAGGTGGATCGGAGCGGGCTGGCGTCATAAACGCTGCTCGGCGGCGGCAAGCGGAGCCAGGCGGCGGCGTCCTGCGGGCGGAAGAAGCCCGGGGTGCCGAACAGCAAGGTCCGCAACGCCCCGGCCTGGCGCCCGGCATCGCCCAGGTCGAGCGACGGCAGGCCAGGCCAGAAGGGCGGCGTGATCTCTTCCCAGAACTGCCGCAGCCGCTCCACCCGGCGTTCGGGCGCGTTCCCGGCGATCAGGGCGGCGTTGATCGCGCCGATTGAGATGCCCGCCACCCAGTCCGGCAGGTACTCCGATCCGGCCAACGCCTCGTACACCCCGCCCTGATAGCTGCCGAGCGCGCCGCCGCCCTGCAACACGAGGGCCACCGGCTTGGCGTAATTCGAGGCCCGCCGCGGCAAGCGCAGCCCGGTCATGGACGCCCGGTCTGGACAAAGGCGCGGTGTTCGCAAGGGAAGCTGTGCACGGCTGCGGCCCTTTCCACCATTGCCGGCACCCTACCATTGCAGGCCACCGAACGCCACGAGCGCACCGGCACCATGCCTGTCCGCCTCAAGCCAGCCTGGTACAATCATGGCGATAACGTTTCGATTCGGAGCCGTATGTTGTAAGCCTTAATGGCCACAGACGAAGAAAACCAAATAGAATAATCTTCGAGGAGACTTTCGCCTAATACGAGTAGGACGATTTTGACCCGCAGTCCATTCCGGGCAACTGTCAAGCTCTTTTGCAGGATACACCAAGCGACAATACCCCCTTCACAAGATTGTCATTGCAACCAAAGAACTCATTGCGGCTTCCTGGGTGGCGATCACATAAAGAGCCTCACGTATTCTGCCCCAAGATCCACGTGCCCAGTTAAATGAAACGTTTCGGTATCGATTTGCTGGGTGCGCCAGCGTTAAGCTCGCAGTTCGACGTTTTGCCCATGAGAGATGTCAGGCCAACAGCGCAACAGATTACGCTTATAAGTTGAAAAGCGAGAAAGTAATGCGTCGATTCTGTGCGGATGCAGCCGGTTGGGCCATAACCAAAACCTTCTGGGACGACGAGCCCCGCCACAAGCTGCCGCGCCTCAATGACCGGCCGCGCATCCGGCCTCGCCGCTTCTCGCTCATGCTGGGCATGTGTGCGGTCATCGGCACGGCCAGCATCCCGCTCACCGCAGGGGCGGCGTCCCGGCATCCCGCGCACGCCGGGCATGGGGGCACCACGGTTATCCATGGCACCAAGCCGGGGCACGGCGGCCGCGCGCCCGGCCTGCACGCAGGGAGCGCCGGCGCGCACCGCTCCAAGGG
>CALMAB010000424.1 GCA_937858325.1 uncultured Acetobacteraceae bacterium | reverse complement strand
CGTCCAAGGCCACGATCCGCGTGGACCTCGACCGGGTGGACCGGCTGATCGACCTGGTGGGCGAGCTGGTCATCAACCAGGCCATGCTGGCCCAGCGCGTGTCGGAGGCCGGCCTGCCGCGGTCCTCCAACGTGGCGCTCGGCTTGGGCGACCTGGAGCAGCTGACGCGCGAAATCCAGGACAGCGTGATGGCGATCCGGGCGCAGCCCGTGAAGTCGGTGTTCCAGCGCATGCCCCGCCTGGTGCGGGAGGTTTCGGCCATGACCGGCAAGCCCGTCCGCCTCGTCACGGAGGGCGAGGGCACGGAGGTGGACAAGACGGTGATCGAGCACCTCGCCGATCCCCTGACGCACATGATCCGCAACGCCATCGACCACGGGCTGGAACGCCCGGAAGACCGGGCGGCGGCCGGCAAGCCCGCGGACGGCACGGTGCGCCTTGCCGCCCGGCACCGGTCGGGACGCATCGTGATCGAGGTGTCCGACGATGGCGGGGGCATCAACCGGCCGCGCGTGCGGGCCAGCGCGGTGGCCAAGGGCCTGGTCGCGGCCGACGCCGTGCTGAGCGATGAGGAAACCGACAACCTCATCTTCCTGCCGGGCTTCTCGACGGCCGAAACGGTGTCCGACATTTCCGGCCGGGGCGTCGGCATGGACGTGGTGAAGCGTTCGATCCAGGCGCTGGGAGGCCGCATCGCGATCTCCTCGCGGCCGGGCCAGGGGTCCACCTTCACCATGAGCCTGCCGCTCACGCTGGCGGTGCTGGACGGCATGGTGGTGTCGGCGGGCGGCCAGACGCTGGTGGCGCCCCTCACTGCCATTGTCGAAACCTTGCAGCCCCGAACGGGCGACGTGCACAGCCTGGGGCACGGCGCCACGGTGATCGCGATCCGCGGCACATACATCCCGCTCGTGGACGTCGGCGTGGCGCTCGGCTACCGGGCCGAGCCGCTGGACCCGGCGCGCGGCGTCACGCTGCTGATCGAGAGCGAGGGCGGTGCCCGCGCCGCGCTGCTCGTGGACGCGATCCAGGGCCAGCGCCAGGTCGTGATCAAGAGCCTGGAAGCCAACTACCGGCGCGTGCCCGGCGTCGCCGCCGCGACCATCCTGGGCGACGGCCGCGTGGCGCTGATCCTCGACGTGGACGCCATCGTCGCCGCTTCCCGCAGCTCCGCCGGGCAAGCCCCCGAGTTCACCCCAGCAGCAGGTCTCGCCCATGCATGACACGACCCACCCCGCGCACGCAGCGGCACGGCGCGAGCTGATCGCCTTCCGCATCGGTCCCCAGGAGTTCTGCGTGGACATCATGACGGTGCGCGAGATCAGGGGCTGGACGCCGACCACCCCCTTGCCCCACGCGCCCGCCTTTGTACGGGGCGTGGTCAACCTGCGCGGCGCGGTGCTGCCCGTCGTGGACCTCGGCGCGCGCCTCGGCTTGCCGCCCTCGGAGCCGACGGAGCGCCATGCCATCATCGTGGCCCAGGTCGGCCGCCAGGTCATCGGCCTGCTGGTGGACGCGGTGTCCGACATCCTGACCGTGGGCGACGAGGCGATCCAGCCGCCGCCCGATGTCGCGTCCGACCGCGTGCGCGCCTTTGTCCGCGGCCTGCTGGCCATTGAGGGCCGCCTGGTCAGCCTGGTTTCGCTGGACCACGTGCTGCCCGCGCAGGAGCTGGACGCGGCATGAGCGCCGCCTTGCCAAAGGCGGACGGCGGCCATCCGCTTGTGGACGGCGAGTTCCCGCTGTTCATCGAGGACTTCCGCGCCATCGCGGCCATGCTGCACGCCGATGCCGGCATCGCCTTGTCGGAAGCAAAGGCGACCTTGGTGTATTCCCGCCTGGCCAAGCGCCTGCGTACGCTCGGCCTCCGCAGCTTCCGCGAGTACCGCGCCCTGGTCGCATCCCATGAGGGGGGCGAGGAGCGCCGCCAGATGCTGACGGCGCTGACCACCAATCTCACCCGCTTCTTCCGCGAGCCGCACCATTTCGAGCACCTGAAGACGGCGGTGCTGCCGGCGCTGCTGCAGGAAGCGCGGCGGGGCGGGCGGGTCCGGCTGTGGTCCGCCGCCTGCTCCACTGGCCAGGAGCCTTACTCCATCGCGTTGACGATCCTGTCGCTGATGCCGGACGCGGCCGGGCTGGACATCAAGGTCTTGGCTACGGACATCGACGCGGCGGTGCTCGCCGAGGCGCGCGCCGGCGTTTACGAAGAGGCCAGCATCGAGCCGGTGCCGTCCGACCTGCGCAAGCGCTGGTTCAATCGCGCGACCGACGCGCGGGGCAGGGCCGGGTGGTCCGTGGCCGAGGACGCGCGCCGCCTCGTCTCGTTCCGGGAGCTGAACCTGATCGGCACTTGGCCGATGAGGGGCCGCTTCCAGGCCATCATGTGCCGCAACGTGGTGATCTACTTTGATGAGGACACCCAGGTCGCATTGTGGAGCCGCTTCATGCCCATGGTCGAGCCGGGCGGCCACCTTTACATCGGCCATTCCGAACGCCTGGCCGGCGACGCCGCCCGGCACTTCGAGAGCGCCGGCATCACGACCTACCGCCGCCACATGGAGGGCCGGCCGTGATCCGCGCCCTGATCGTGGACGATTCCGCCACCATGCGGGGCCTCATCGCGGCGGCGCTGCGGCGCGACCCCGGCATCGAGGTCGTGGGCCAGGCCACCTGCGCCGCCGAAGCGCGGCAGGCGATCAAGACCCTCAACCCGGACGTGATCACGCTCGACATCGAGATGCCGGCCATGAACGGCCTCGAGTTCCTGGAAAAGATCATGCGCCTGCGGCCCATGCCGGTGGTCATGGTCTCGACGCTGACCAGCCGCGGGGCGGACGCGACGCTGGAGGCGCTTGAGCTTGGCGCGTTCGACTGCGTGGCCAAGCCGTCAGTCGCGGGCATCCATGCCTTTGACGACCTGGCGGCGACCGTGCGGGCGGCGTCCCACGCCCGGGTGCGCTCGCGGACGATGCCCCCGGCCCCGATGGCCCGGCCGGCGCTGGGGGCGCCGTCGCCCGGATACCAGCCCGACGGCCGCGTGCTCGCGATTGGCTCCTCCACCGGGGGCGTGGAGGCGCTGCTCACCATCCTGTCGCACTTGCCCGCCAACTGCCCTCCGACCGTCGTCACCCAGCACATGCCCGAGACGTTCACGCGGAGCTTCGCCGTCCGTCTCAACCGCGCCTGCGCGGCCGAGGTCAGCGAGGCGTCGGACGGGGCGCCGCTCCTGCCCGGACGCATCTACCTTGCCCCCGGCGGGCCGGCGCACCTGCAGATCGCCGGAAGCGGAACCATGCGGTGCCGTCTGCGGCCCGACGACCCGGTGAACGGGCACAGGCCGTCCGTGGACGTCCTGTTCGCCTCGGTCGCCAAGGCGGCAGGGCCTCGCGCCTTGGGCGTGATCCTGACCGGCATGGGGCGCGACGGCGCGCAGGGCCTGCTGGCCATGCGCCAGGCCGGGGCGCGCACGCTCGGCCAGGACGAGGCGAGCTGCGTCGTTTACGGAATGCCGAAGGTCGCCTTCGAGGTGCAGGCGGTGGAGAAGCAGGTCCGGCTTGAGAACATCGCGGCCGAAATCATCGAGATCACCAATCTTCAGCGCGGGAAGGACTCCTGATGCCCATCGCTTCGTCTTTGAAAGTCCTGATCGTGGACGATCAGCACTCCATGCGCTTGCTCATCCGGGGCGGGCTGCAGCAGCTCGGCTTCAAGGATCTCGAGGAAGCGTCGGACGGGGAAGACGGGCTGCGCAAGCTCGTCGCGTCACCGGCGCACCTGGTCATCTCCGACTTCAACATGCCCAAGCTCGACGGCTTGGGCCTGCTGCGGGCGATCCGGACGCACCCGCCCACGTCCAAGACGGCCTACATCATGCTGACCGGGCAGGCCGACAAGGACCTCGTGCAGCGCGCCGTCCAGTTCGGGGTCAACAACTACCTCGTCAAGCCGTTCACGGTGGCGACCCTGAAGCAGAAGATCGAGGCCGTGTTCGGGCCGCTGACGTGACGACGTGCTTCGCGGCGCCGGCGGTGCGCGCGTCGCCGCCGGGCACGGAGTCCGAGCGCCGCGTCCACGTCGTGCAGGGCGAGTTCCATGTCACGGGGGATCCCGGCGTGGTGCTGACCACGATCCTCGGGTCGTGCGTGGCGGCGTGCCTGCGCGACCCGTTGGCCCGGGTGGGCGGCATGAACCACTTCCTGCTGCCGGGCCGCGGCGAGGAGGCCGGCGGGGATTCGGTGCGCTACGGGGTCCACGCCATGGAGCTGCTGGTCAACGGCTTGCTGCGGGAAGGCGCGCGGCGCGAGCGGTTGGAGGCCAAGCTGTTCGGCGGCGCCCGGATGCTTGAAGGCCTTACGGACATCGGCACCCAGAATGCCGAGTTCGCGAAGTATTTCCTGCAACGGGAACGCATCGCGTTGACGGGCGGCAGCCTGCAGGGCGACCGGGGCCGGCGCGTCCAGTTCTGGCCGGCCTCCGGCCGCGCGCGCCAGATGACGATTGAGCAGGGCGAGGCGACGGTGTTTGCCGCCGAGCGCCGCGCCAAGGCCGTGCCGGCCGACGTTGGCTCCGTTGAGCTGTTCTGAGCCGCCGCGGGGGCACGGGGCGCCGCCGGGCGCGAGCGTGTCCGACATCCTGCGCGCGGTTTGCCGCGAGGTCGCCGACGCCGGGCAGTCCGCGTGCGGCCTTCAGGACACCCTGGGCTGCTTCGTCCCGGCGCTTGGGCAGCAGGACCGGGCGGTCGAGGCGGTCCAGGCGCTTGACCTTCTCACGCAGCAGCTCCAAGGCGTCGCAGCCTTTCTGGACGCCCTGGCGCCGACGTTGCCGACCGGCTGGGTGGGCGACGCCGCCGCGGCGGCCCAGGCCGTGACGATGTCCGACCTGGCGCACCGGCTTGGCCGTCCGCACGACAGCCCTTGCCGTATGGGGAGCGAGGACGCCGGCGCGCTTGACTTGTTCGGCGATGACGATGCGTGACGCTTCGCCGCAGCCGGTGTGCGGCGCTGTTGCCGCGCGCCCGGGGTGCCCGGGCCGGACCAGCACCGCGGCCTGCTGAACCGCGGGCTGCTGGTTCGGAGGGCCGGCTTGCACTTGCCGCCGCGGTCGAAGCTCGGCGGGTGTTCTGATGGCCGCGCCGACACGCGCGGGGACCATCTGTTGCTCCGAGCTCTAAGCCGCGCTTGGAGGGTTCCGGCCTGACCGGGGCGTCTCGACAGGGCCATGTCGCCCCGACAGAATGAGGGGGCTGGCTGCTCCGGCCTGCGCTCCCACCCCACCCTCACGCGAGGCCGACCAGATGACGTTGACACGACGCGGCGCGATGCGGCTGGCTTCCGGGATCGCCGGGCTTCCCCTCGTCCGACGCGCCGCCGCCCAGGGGAGCGCGGGGCCAGCCACGATCAAGCGGGGCGGCGTGCTGACCTCGCATCTCAGCGGGGAGCAGCGCATCCTCAACCCGGCGCTGCGCGCCTCCACCGGCGTTTACATCATCACCAGCAAGATCATCGAGTCATTGGTCGATCTTGACGCGTCGGGCAAGCCCGCGCCGGTGCTGGCGACGGGGTGGGAGGCCGCGCCGGACGGCAAGACCGTGACCTTCCATCTGCGGGACGGCGTGCAATGGCACGACGGCAAGCCGTTCACCGCGGCGGACGTGCAGTACAGCGCGATGGAGCTGTGGAAGAAATACCTCAACTACGGCACCCAACTGCAGCAATACCTCCAAGCCGTGGACACCCCGGACCCGCACACCGCCGTGTTCCGCTATAGCCGTCCGATGCCGGAGAACCTGCTGCTGCGCGCCTTGTGCGACCTCGGCTACGTGGCACCCCGCCATGTGTTCGAGGGCACGGACGTGCTGGAGAACCCGGCCAACACCGCCCCCGTCGGCACCGGGCCGTTCAAGTTCGTGCAGTACGAGCGCGGCCAATACGTCATCGCCGACCGCAACCCGGCCTATTGGCGCGAGGGCTTCCCTTACGTGGACCGCATCGTGTGGCGCTTCATCACCGACCGGGCCGCCGCCGCGGCGGCGCTGGAAACCGGGCAGGTCCAGGTGACGTGCTACAACGGCATCTCGCTCGCCGACCTCGACCGGCTCCAATCCGACCCGAACTACGTCGTCACTACGCGCGGGTCGGAGGCCAACGCCTTCAACAACACGCTGGAATTCAACCACCGCCGCAAGGAGCTGGCAGACGTGCGGGTGCGCCGGGCCATTGCCCACGCCATCGACGTGCCGTTCTTCATCGAAAACTTCCTGTATGGCCAGGGCAAGCCGGCGACCGGCCCCATCCCATCCTCCTCGGCGTCGTTCTTCCCCGGCAACGCGCCGCCCTACAGGTTCGACCGCAAGCGCGCCGTCGCCCTGCTGGACGAGGCCGGGTTCAAGCCCGGCGCCGGCGGCACCCGCT
>CALMAB010000423.1 GCA_937858325.1 uncultured Acetobacteraceae bacterium | reverse complement strand
GGCTGCCGCCATCGACCAATTCCTGTGGTCGGCCCGAGTGGAAAGTGTGGTGGCGTTCCGCCCGTCCGCGTTGCGGCGGTGATTACCTTCCGCGACGCGACCGAGGCCGACCTGCCCGCCGTCGTGCGGCTGCTGGCCGACGACCCGCTCGGCCGCGGGCGGGAACGGGACGGTGCGCCATGCCGGACAGCTACGCCCGCGGCTTCCGCGCGATGCTGGCGCAGGGCGGGCGGCTGATCCTGGCGGAACAGGACGGCGCGGTGGTCGGGTGACTGCAATTCAACGTCATTCATGGGGTATCGCAGCAAGGGCGGAGCCGGGCGCAGGTTGAGGGCGTACGGGTGAACAGCGCGCGGCGAGGCGACGGGATCGGCGCAGCGCTGATGCGGCACGCGATGGCGGAGGCGCGGGCGGCTGGGTGCGGGATGATGCAACTTACCACGAACCGAGATCGGGTGGAGGCTAAGCGGTTTTATGAGCGGCTGGGGTTTACGCACAACCACGCGGGGATGAAAGCTTTGTTGCAACCTTAATAGCTGCTCGTGACACAAGGCAAACCTGGATCACGAGCAGGGTATAGGACATGTAACAGTCTCAGGAGACAGTTAGTCATGTCATCTCAAAAGAAGATTCTGATTCAGGTCGCAGACGCCCTCACTGCCAATGATTTCGATCATGTCGAGAAATGGTTCACAGACGACTTTCGGCTGCATGACCCGAATAACTCTGACTGGCCTGTGGGACACGAAGGCGCACGACAGATGCTTGCAGTGATTAGGAACGGGGTTCCTGGCGTTAAAGTAGAAATACTTGATATGTTAGAAGAAGGTGATCGAGTGGCCGTTCGGTGGCTATTCTCGGCAACGCGGGAGGGGGACCCTCGGCACCTCTCCGCTGTGGGAATTTACCGCTTCACCAACGGCTTAATTGCAGAAGACTGGGGGATAGCCATCCGCGCGACCTGGCCTTGAGGTCAGTCGGCAACGCAGCCAGAGAACAACCCTCCGCTGTCGTCGTGAACGATCAAACGTGAAAACTCTCCCCACACCCGCAACGCCCCTTCTCGTTCGGGTTGCTGAACGTGAAGCCAGACACAAGGTCCTTCACCTCGTAGTCCATCACGCTGCCGATCAGGAACAGGCTGGCCTTGCGGTCCACCAGAACTGTCAGCCCCTTGTCCGTGACTACCTCATCGCCGGGGCCGGCAGCGGGGACCCAGCTCATGTCGTAGCTGAGGCCGGAGCAGCCTTTGGTGCCGACGCTGATGCGCAGCAACATGCCCGCCTGCCCCTTGGCATACAGGCTGCGCAGCCGGTCGGCCGCGGCGTCGGTCAGGCTCATCAGCGGCGGCAAAGCGCGGCGCGGACGGGCTGCGGTTTGGATGGCGCGCATGGGAGGCTCCGTCAGACCATGTTCAGCGCGCGGCGCGCGTCTTCGGTCAGGCGGCTGGGGTCCCAGGGCGGGTCCCACACGGTATCGACGTGGCAGGACTGGACGCCGGGCACCGCCATGATGGCGTCCTGCACCTGCACCGGCAGTTCCTGCGCGCTCGGGCAGCCCGGCGCCGTCAGGGTCATCTCGACCTTCACGTTGTTCGTGTCGTCGATCTCCACGGCGTAGATCAGGCCGAGTTCGTAGATGTTCACCGGGATTTCCGGGTCGTACACCGTGGCGATGGCGGACAGCAGGGCGTCCTCGGTCGGCTTGGGGCTGACCTCGCCATCGGGCGTCCAGGTGGAGACGGCCGGGCCGCTGGTCGGGGCTTCACTCACTGGTCGACTCCTTCTCGCCATCCAGGGCCGCCAGCAGGGCGTGCCACGGCAGGGTCACGCACTTCACGCGCGACGGGTATTCATGCACGGCCGAAAGCGGGTGCACGTTGCGCAACGCCTCGTCGCAGGCCTCGCACCGCCCGGTGCGGGCCATGGCAGCCACCTGGTCGGACAGCGCCCGGACGTGATCGACAGGCTGGCCGCGCACCGCTTCGCACATCAGGTCGGCGCTGGCGACGGTGATCTCGCAGCCGCGCGCCTCAAACCCGGCCTCTGCCACCCGGCCGTCGTCCCGGCGGACGAACACCTGCACGCGGTCGCCGCACATCGGATTGTCGCCCTTCGCGCTGGCGTCGAAGGCGGCCGGGCGCTGCCCGTGGCTGGGCGTCCGGCCATGGGCGCGGATTTCGGCGCTATACAGGTCGCGAAGCTCGTCGAACATCTACGTGAAAAACTCCCGCACGCGCAGCAGCGTGTCGGCCAGGGCGTCGATCTCGGCCATCGTGGTGTAGATGCCGGTGCTGGCCCGGGCGCTGCTGTCCACGCCCAGGCGGCGCATCAGCGGCTCCGCGCAGTGATTGCCGGCGCGCACCGCGATGCCCTGGCGGTCCAGCAAGGTCGCGATGTCATGGGCGTGGGCGCCCTGCATGGTGAAGCTGAACACCCCGCCGCGGTCCTGGGCGCGGCCCAGCACGCGGAGGCCGGGGATGTCGGACAACCGGGCCAGCGCGTGGTCGGTCAGCCGGGCCTCGTGCGCGGTGATGGCGTCGAAGCCGATGGCCTCGACATACTCGACCGCCGCCTTGAGGCCGATGGCCTCGATGATGGCGGGGGTGCCGGCCTCGAACTTGTGCGGGATTTCGGCCCAGGTGCTGCGCTCAAAGGAGACGGTGCCGATCATGTCGCCGCCGCCCATGAAGGGGGGCATGGCTTCCAGAAGCTCGCGCCGCGCCCACAAGACGCCGATGCCGGTGGGGCCATACAGCTTGTGCGCCGTGAACAGGTAGAAGTCCGCATCGATGGCCTGCACATCGACCGGGCGGTGCACGGCGGCCTGGCTGCCGTCGAACAGCGCCTTGGCGCCGTATTCATGCGCCAGCGCCGCGACCCGGGCCGCCGGCACCACGGTGCCCAGCACGTTGCTCATGTGCGTGACCGCCACCAGCCCAACCTTGCGGTCCTGCAGCAAGGTTTCCAGCCCGGCCATGTCCAGCTCGCCCGCGTCGGTGATCGGGGCGACCCGCAGCTCGATGCCATGGGCGTCGCGCAGCATCTGCCAGGGCACCAGGTTGGCGTGGTGCTCCATCTCGGAGATGACCACGGCCTGGCCGGGCTTCATGATGCCGCGGCCGTAGCTGTGGGCCACGAGGTTGATGCCCTCCGTCGTGTTCTTGGCGAACACGATCTCGTCCCGGGACGGCGCGTTGATCAGCCGGGCCACGGCGTCGCGGGTGGATTCGTAAGCGTCCGTCGTGCGCTCGCTCATCCAATGCAGGCCGCGGTGGACATTGGCGTACTGGGTTTCCATGGCCTGCACCATGGCGTCGATCACCGGGCGCGGCTTCTGGGCGGAGGCGGCGCTGTCCAGGAACACCAGCGGCTTGCCCCGCACCGTCTGCGACAGGATCGGGAAGTCGCGGCGAATGCGCTCCACGTCAAACCCAAGCTTCGTGGTCATATCCTTGGTCATGACGTTCATGCGCGGTGCTCCCACCATTGTTCGATGGCGCGCTCCAACAGGGCGCGGGCGTCGTCGTGCGCGATGGGGTCCATGGCTTCGGCCAAGAAGGCGCGGACCAGGATGGCGCGGGCCTCCGCGTCGGGCACGCCGCGGCTGCGCAGGTAGAACAGCTGGTCGGCGTCCAGCTCGCCCACCGTCGCGCCGTGGCTGCACTTCACGTCGTCGGCGTAGATCTCAAGCTGTGGCTTGCAGTCGATCTCGGCCTGCGGCGACAGCAGCAGCGCCTGGTTCATCTGGTAGCCGTCGGTTTTCTGCGCGGCGCGGGCCACCTCGATGCGGCCCTGGAACACCCCGCGCGAGCGGTCGGACAGCACGTTCTTGATCGTCTGGCGCGAGCCGCAGTTCGGCGCATCGTGCGCCACCACGGTGGTGATGTCGCCATGCTGCTGGCCGCCCAGAAGCTGCGCGCCGTTCAGGTGGACCATGCCGTGCGGCCCGATCAGCCGGGCATGGATTTCCGTGCGGGCCACCTGGGCGCCGAGCGTCAGCACGAAGGCGTCATACGTGCCGTGCTCCGCCACCTCGGCGAAGGTGGTGCTGACGTGGAAGGCGTCGCGGCTCTCGTCCTGCAGACGAATATGGGTCAGCACCGCGCCCGGCGCCACCACGGCCTCTGTGACGGCGTTGTGCAGGTAGGCCCCCTCCCCGCGCGCGATCTCCAGCACGGTGAGCTTGGCGCCGGCCTCCAGATGGATGCCGTGGCGCGGGTGGAAGGCGACCGGATGATGGCTCTGGGGCGCAACGGACAGCAGCACCAGCGCGCCCGCGTCCACCCCGGCGGCCACGTGCAACTGCACGCCGTCCTCGGCCAGCATGGTGTTCA
>CALMAB010000422.1 GCA_937858325.1 uncultured Acetobacteraceae bacterium | reverse complement strand
GTACTGCACCGGCAGCGACCGGTCCAGGCCGTACTCGTGCCGCACGGCGGCCAGCGCCTCCGCCGAGGCGCCGCGCCCGGCCAAGCGCGCCGCCGGGTCGGCTCCGGGGGTCGCGAAGAAGATCAGGAACACGAGGACGCTGATGCCGAACATGACCAGCAGCGAGCGGAGCAGGCGCACGATCATCGGCGGGTTTCAAGCGACGCGCGCCACGCTTCCCCCACCACGTTCAACGCCAGCACCGTTGCCAGCACCGCGAGGCCCGGCGCGACCGCGACGGCCGGCCGCGTGTAGATCAGCGCCTGCCCGTCGGCGATCAGCGTGCCCCAACTCGCCTGCGGTGCCTGCACGCCGATGGACAGCACGGACAGCGCGGCCTCCGTCAGCAGCGCCATCGCCATGACCACAGGGGCGAAGCCGATCAGGCCGGGCCAGACCTGCGGCAGGACGTGGCGACGCAGGATGTGCAGCGGGGCGCCGCCGGTGGCATGGGCGGCCTCAATGAACTCGGCCCGGCGCAGCGCCAGCACCTGCGCCCGGATCGGCCGGGCGACGTAGGGCACGTACACGATGCCGAGGATCAGCACCGGCAGCGCCAGGCTGTCGGCGGTGAGCCGCAGCGGGCCGATCCGCAGGTCCTGGTTGATCAGCACGATGGAAAGCGAGATCGCCAGCAGATACACCGGGAACGCCCAAAGCAGGTCGAGCAGCCCGGCCAGCACGGTGTCCACGGCTCCGCCCACGAAGCCAGACAGCACGCCCAGCACCACCGCCAGCACGAGGCACAAGGCAGTCGCACTTCCCGCGATCAGCAAGGACGTGCGCCCGCCATACAGCAGCCGCGCCGCCACGTCCCGCCCCTGCGTGTCCGCCCCGAGCAGGTACGCCCCGCGCCAGGTCGGCCCGATGGGCGTCACCCCGAGGCCCAGCCCGGCAGTGTTCTCCGCCAGCACCTCCTGGCCGAACACCGTGCCGTTCACGTTGGAGCGGAACGGGTCGGTCCCCGAAACCCGCGACGCCCAAACCGGCGCCAGCAGGCAAGCGAGCACGATGACGGCCAGAACGGCGACGCCCGCCCTCATCGCACCCAAGCCCTCACTGCACCCAAGCCCTCACTGCACCCATGATTGGCCGACAAGCCAGCGGAACTGCTCGTGGTAGCCGACATTGCCAACGCGGGCGGACACCACGTCGATGTAGCGCGGGTTGAACAGCACCACGGCCGGTGCCTGGTCGGTCACGGCGCGGTCGATGGCGGCAAGCTCGGCCGCGCCTTCGGGGTCCGCCAACGCCGCCTGCAGCCGCGCATCCAGCGCCGGGTCGCAGAAGCCGGAGATGTTGGGCGAGGCGTCCGATCCCGGGCGAAAGGCCGAGCAGCCGAAGATGCCGCCCAGGAAGTTGCCGGCGGAGGCGTAGTCCGCATACCAGGGCGTCAGGCTCGCCTGCACCCGGTTGTTGGTGTTCTGGATGTAGGTGAACTGCACGTTGCCCGACAGGCTGCGCAGCCGCGGCACGAAGCCCAGATCGCGCAGCACGTCCAGCATGTAGGTGCCGATGGCGCGCGCCACCGGGCTGTCGTCGATCACCAGCGTCACCGTTTGCCCGGCCGTGCCGCTTTCGGCCACCAGGCGCTGCGCCCGCAAAAGGTCCAGCTTGTATGGGCAATACGGCTGGTATCCCGGCAGGCCCGGCGGCAGCACTTGGCAGGACTCGGCCGCGAGCCGCGCCCCGCCGAAAAGCTTCACCACCGCGCGCCGGTCCACCGCGAAGTTCAATGCCTGCCTTACTCGCACGTCGTCGAACGGCGGCAGGCGGGTGTTGAGCGGCAGGAACCACATGGCATAAGCCGGGTTGAGGTGGACCTGATCCGCGTAGCGCGCCCCAAGCTCGGCCAGCCGGTCCGCCGGTGGCGCGTCAAAGGTCCAGTCGGCCTGGCCGTTCTGGATGGCGGTGATCTCCGCCTCGTCCTCCAAGCCGAAATCATATTGGACCACATCCGGAAACCCGTCCGGCTGCGCGTCCACGCTCCATTCGCGGAAGTGCGGGTTGCGGACCAGGCGCAGGCTGTCGCCGGGGTCGTAGTGCTCGATGCGGTAGGCGCCGGTGCCGGGCAGCGGGACGGTGCCGGTGTCCGCGTCGGGCGTGGTGTCCGGCAGCACGCTGGCGTGGGGCAAGGCGAGCTTCTTCGCGAACTCCGGGTCCGGCCGCGACAAGCGGATGGTGACGGTGCCCGCGGCGTCGTCCGCGGTGACGCCTTCCAGTGCGCAATTGGCGGGCGCGCGCAGGCAGGCGTCTGCCCCTTGAATCGCGCCGTAGAAGCTGTCCGCGGTGGGGCTGGAAATGCGGAACAACCGGCGAAAGGACGCGGCGACATCGGCCGGGCGCACCGGCGCGCCGTTCGAGAAGCGGAGGCCGGGGCGCAGGCGGAACACCCAGAGGAGGCCGCCATCGCTCGGCGCCGGCACCGCCTCGGCCAGATCGCCCACGATCTCGTTGCCCCCGGGACCCGGCACCTTGCGGAAGGCCAGCAGCCCGTCATACGCCATCGAGAACATCTGCCAGAATTGCGCGGTGTAGTTCACCTGGGGGTCGATGGTGCCGGCGGCCGAGTGGGCCAGCAGCCGCATGGTGCCGCCCCGGTGCGCCCGCATCAGCGCCGCCCGATCTTGCGCCAAGGGGGCCTCCTCGGCGGAAGCCGGCGCGGCGGCGAGCAGCGCCATCAGCAGGACGGCCGGGCGGATCAGCGGCGGAGCACGAAGGCCGTGCCGTCCCAAACGCCGAACGGCGCCGCGCCATTCTGTTCCAGGGTGAAACCGTGCGCCGCGGCGAGCGCCGCGGCATCGGCGCGGTCGGCAACCAAGTCCCCGCGGTAGGAGAAGTTGAGCACCGTCAGCGCCCCGCCCAGCCGCAGCACCCGGGCGGCCCCGGCGACGTGGCGGCCCACCACGTCAGGCCCGGCCTGGACCATGTAGGGAAAGCTATCGACCGCCAGCACCAGGTCGAACGCGCCGCCGGGCAAGGCGTCGAGGTCGTGCCCGGTTGTATGGTCGAACCGCACGTTCGGCAGCGCGGTGTTGCGCCGCCGCGCTTCCGCGACCATCCCGGCCGATACATCCAAACCTAGAACAGACTGGCACAGCGGCGCCAAGGCCGCCGCGATCCGGCCGATGC
>CALMAB010000421.1 GCA_937858325.1 uncultured Acetobacteraceae bacterium | reverse complement strand
GGATCATACCGGCCGCTCGCCAACACGCTGGCGCTGGCCAGCCTGGCGGCGGCGGCGGCAACCGTGCTGGGCGCGCCCCTCGGCTACGTGCTCGCCCGGCAGCGTGGCCGGGTGTCCACCCTGCTGGGCATCGTCGCCACGGCGCCGTTCGCGGTGTCCGGGACCGTGCTTGGGATCGGCTTGGTCATCGCGTTCAACAGCGGCTGGCTGGTGCTGACCGGCGGCTGGCTGATCCTGGTCGTGGCCTACGCCGTGCGCAAGCTGCCGCTCAGCGTGCGTTCGGCCAGCGCGGTTGTCCACCAGATCGACCCGAGCCTGGAGGAAGCCTCGATCAACCTGGGACTGTCGCCGACCAGGACTTTCCTGACCCTGACCGTGCCGCTGATGCTGGGCGGGCTGGCCGGCGGCACCGTGCTGGTGTGGGTCGCGGCGACGGCCGAGATCAGCTCGACGGTTGTCCTTTACAGCAGCCGCTGGACGACCATGACGGTGCTGATGCTGCACGCGCTGGAAGGAACGGCGCCGGGCGAGGCCGCGGCGGCGGCGTCCGTGCTGATCCTGTTCACCGCGGCGCCGCTGCTGCTGGCCTACCGGCTGCTTCGCCGGCACGGCGGCGGGCTGCTGTGAACCATCCGCACAGGCCGCAGCGGCCCGCCATTCCCACTGCGGAATGGCCACGTCCGGGACTTGCCCGGACTGCTTTCCGGATCGACAATCCTTTCCCGGCGCGCTTGCTTGCCTGGCGGCGCACGCGCGGTCCGGATGGCCTGCAATCTCCATACGGCATCAGCATCGCAAAAGAAGACATGGAGACCGAAGACAAGCTCCCCCTCGCTCTGGCCCAGCAAGCGCCGTGCATGGCGGCCTCCAAGCGGAGCTTGGCGCTTGGCTGCCTTGCCCTCGCCCTCGAAGGGGGAATGGCGCCCGTTTCCGGTCTGGCTCATTTGTTTTCGGGGAACGTTCCTTCGACGCATCGCGACCCGCTGCTTGCCCTCGCCCAGGGCACGGCGCCTTCGCTCCTCCCCTCGCTTGCGCTGCCGCCGGACGCCACCGCCGGACCGCCGATGTTCGCGGCCCTCATGCGGCAAGGCGACTCCGCCATGCTGCGGGGCAACGTCGCTCAGGCCCGGTCGTTCTACGAACGGGCAGCAAGGGTCCACCTGGCATCGCCGGCCGCCCCGCTCGCAGTGGGAAAGACCTTCGACCCGAACATCCTGTCGTCTCTCGGGGTCAGCGGCAGCTTGGCCGACCCCGCCGCGGCGCGGGCCTGGTATGGGCGCGCGCGCGTGCTCGGCGACTCTGCCGCGGCGGACCTTCTTGCCCGCCTCCCGCAGAACAACAAAGAAGGAGACGTTCCATGAACCGCCGTGCCGCTTTGACGGGCCTTGCCGCCACCCTCGCTTTACCCGGCCTGGCACGCGCGCAGGCAAGCGCCGGCGCGGTGGCCCGCGCGAATGCCGGCACCGTTGGGATCATCGCCGGGGGGCTTGACGGGACGTACACCCGCTTCGCCGCGGACATCGCCGCCGTGCTCGATGGCGTCGATGACCTCCGCGTCCTGCCGATCCTTGGGAAAGGCTCGTACCAGAACCTGTCCGACCTGCTCTACTTGCGGGGCGTGGACGTCGCAATCGTCCAGTCGGACGTGCTCGCCGCGGCGGCGCAGCAACGGACGTTCCCGGGCGTCCAGCAGCAGGTGCAGTACATCGCCAAGCTGTACGACGAGGAGGTACACGTCTTCGCCCAGCCGAACATCGAGCAGCTGTCCGACCTTTCGGGAAAGCTGGTCAGCATGGACAACCGCGGCTCCGGCACCGCCATGACGGCCACCCTGCTGTTTTCCCGCCTCGGCATCGCGATCCAGCCCGTCTTCGACCCGACCGTCGATGCGACGGAGAAGCTGCGGCGGGGCGATATCGCCGCCATGGTGCGCGTGACCGGCAAGCCCGCGCGGTTCACCACCCCGCTGCCGCCGGGCATCCACCTCCTCCCCGTCCCGCTGTCCGAGCCGCTTTTGCAGACCTACCTTCCATCGCAGTTCACCCCGGCCGATTACCCGGGCGTGGTGCCTGCGGAGCAAACGGTCGAGACCGTGGCGATCGGCGCGGTCCTGGCTGCATACAACCACACGATCCCCGAGCGCCGCGAGCGCCTGGTGCGCTTTTCCAAGGCGCTGTCCCTGAAGTTCGAGGCGTTCCTGCAGCCGCCGCGGCATCCCAAGTGGCGCGATGTCAACCTTGCGGCGTCCCTGCCCGGGTGGGTCAGGTTCGGCAGCCAGCAGCCGGGTCCGCAGCCGCGCCGGGCTTGATGGAGACACAGGTGTCCCTCCGAGCCGCGCCCACGCCTTCTTGCGGCGGAACGGCCGTTTCTCGCCAAGAATTTGGTCGCCGGCGGGATGGGAGTCGTCTAAAGTTCATTCCATTGGGCTTTCGGATCGATTATCTAGATGATGCCTGCCGGATGAGTGCCTTTGCAGAAACTTCGCCTCCCCTTTCCAACCGCAACGCCGACGACGCGCTGAGCCATGCGGTCCTCACCATGCGTCCGGGCTGGATCGCGCTGCGCGGCTGCGCGCTGGACACCGGCGGCGGCGTTCCGGCGTCCGTGCGCTACGCGCTGCTCCACCCCCATGTCGGAATCGTGTTGCTGGACGTGGTTCCGGGCCGCACAACCCCGCACGCGCCGGACCACCTGAGACGAGCACTGGATGCCGCGGCGTTCGGCGCAGAGTTCGGCTGCCTTCCGCCCATTCTTTATTTCTGCACACCGGTGCGGGCATTGCCCGATGTCGGCTACTTGATTGAGCATGAGTTCAGCCGGCAGCCTCATTCCCCGCGGCCCGGCGGCGATGGGTGGGTCACGGCGGCGCAGGCCATCCTTTCGGCGCAGCCGCTGCCTTCTCCCCGGCCGCCCGCGCACCGCACCTATAC
>CALMAB010000420.1 GCA_937858325.1 uncultured Acetobacteraceae bacterium | reverse complement strand
CCGGCGGAGGCCTTGCAGGCCGCCATGCTGGAGTGCGTGGGGGAAGCGTGACGGAGGCGCTGCCACCCCTCCTGCTGCTCGGCGGCGGCAGGATGGGCGGCGCCATGCTGGCCGGCTGGCGCGAGCGCGGCATGGCGCCGTCCTTTGTGATCGACCCTGCCCCGGCCGCAGCCGCCTTGGCCGGCGATGGGGTGCAGGTTGTCACCGCCGCCGATGACTTGCCGCCTAGGTTCGCCCCGGCCGCGGTGGTCCTTGCGGTGAAGCCGCAGCAGGCCGACGCGGCGTTGCCCGGCGTGGCGCGGTTTGCCGGGGACGGGGCGGTGATGCTGTCCATCATGGCGGGCCGCACCATTGCCGGGCTTCAAACGGTCCTGGGTGCGGAGGCGCCGGTCGTGCGCGCCATGCCGAACACCCCAGCGGCGATCCGGCAAGGCATCACCGTCGCCTGCCCCGGCCCCGGTGTCTCGCCCGCTCAGAAAGCCTTGTGCGATGATCTGCTGGCCTCGGTGGGGAAGGTCGCCTGGGTCGATGACGAACGCTTGATCGACCCCGTCACCGCGGTCTCCGGCGGGGGGCCTGCCTACGTGTTCCTGCTGGCGGAACTGCTGGAGCGGGCGGCGGTGGAGCAGGGCATTCCCCCGGCGTTGGCCCGGCAGTTGGCACGCGTGACCGTCGCAGGCTCCGGCGCCCTGCTCGGCGCCAGCCGCGAGGATGCGTCCGCCCTGCGTGTCGCCGTCACCAGCCCGGCGGGGACCACTGAACGGGCGCTCGCGGTGCTCATGGAGGACGCGGCCTGGCCCGCCCTGGTGTCACGCGCGATTGATGCCGCCGCCCGGCGGTCCCGGGAACTCGCTTCCTGAGTTCCCGGCGCCCCTCGACAGGCTTCGCTTCGCGGCCCATCTGACGGGCATGGAAGACAAGCAACTCGATCAGGCCCTGGTTGCCGCCGTGTTCAGCCAAGCCGCCCTGCGCGGCTGGGCCGACGTGAACATCGTGGAGGCGGCACGCGATGCCGACCTGCCGCTTGACCGCGTGCGTGCCCGCTTCCCGGGCCGCGGCGCGGTGCTGCTGCGGTTCGGCATCATGGCCGACCAAGCCGCCTTGACCGCCGGGTCGAACGAGCCGAACCCGCGGGAGCGTCTGTTCGACCTGGTGATGACCCGCTTCGACGCGCTGCAGCTGCACCGGGCCGGCATCCTGCAGCTGGTGCGCGCCCTGCGGACCGATCCGGCCACCTCCCTGCTGCTGTACAGCGCCACGCTGCGCAGCATGAAATGGCTGCTGGACGGCGCAGGAATCCCCTCCAACGGCATCGTCGGCGGCTTGCGGGTGCACGGGCTGCTGGCGTTGTGGCTGTATGCCCTGCGCGCCTGGGAAAACGATGACAGCCCCGACCTGTCGGCGACCATGGCGGCGGTGGACCGCGGTTTGGACCGCGCGATCCGGGCGGAGAACATGCTGCCGGGCCGCTCCGCCGCCCCGGCGGAGGAGGCCGCGGCGGTGTTTGTTGATGCGGGCCTCGTGGAGGACGCGAGCGCCTCCGAGACGCCGCCGGATCCCGATCCGCCCGCACCGCCCAAGCCCGACGCTCCGCCTCTCTGACACGTGGTCCGCCGCGGCGTCGAGCATGGTATGCGCCCACCACGCGCCGTGTTAGCGTCCAGCAAACAGGAGGAACCACGATGAGCGACGACCCGGCTACCCGCATGCAGAACGCCACGGCCAAAGCCGCCGAGAACGCCACCCAGATGGGTCGCAGCGCCATCGAGACCGGCATGGCCAAGATGGCCGAGTATTCCCGCATGTTCAGCGACATGAAGATGCCGTCGGTGCCGGGGATGCCCGATATGGACAGCTTCCTGTCGCTGCACCGCAAGAACCTTGAGGTGCTGACCGCGGCCAACAAGGTCGCCCTGGAAGGCGCCCAGACCGTCGCCCGCCGCCACATGGAGATCATGCAGGAAACCATGCAGGAGGTGTCGGACGCGATGCGCGACCTGGCGGCGGCCGACAGCCCGCAGGCCAAGGCCGCCAAGCAGACCGAGAAGATGAAGCAGTCCTACGAGCGTGCGGTCGCCAACGTGAAAGAGCTGGCCGACCTGATCCAACGCTCCAACGGCGAGGCGCTGAACATGCTGCACCAGCGCTTCACCGAGGCGATGGACGAGGTCAAGATGCTGGCGGAGAAAAGCGGCAAGACGACGGCCTGACCCGGCGCCCGGCCAGACAGGCCGTCAGATCGGCAGCCGCATCCGCGCCCGAAGGCCGCCCA
Organism: uncultured Acetobacteraceae bacterium; assembly: GCA_937858325.1. Lineage (GTDB taxonomy): Bacteria > Pseudomonadota > Alphaproteobacteria > Acetobacterales > Acetobacteraceae > CAHJXG01. The sequence continues at coordinate 3,902 of CALMAB010000420.1, read as the reverse complement.
GCGGGCTGTCCCCGAGCACGATGTCGCCGCCATGCGCCCGCACGATGTCCCGGGCAATGGTCAGGCCCAGCCCGGTGCCGCCCAGCGCGCCGCTTTCGAACGGCCGGAACACGCTTTCCCGGCGCTCCGGCGCGATGCCGGGGCCGTCGTCGTCCACGATGACCTGCACGCCGCGCTCCTGCGGCTCCACGGACAGCCGGACCTGCCGCGCGTGGCGGCGGGCGTTGTCCACCAGGTTGGTCACGGCGCGGCGGGCGGCGTCGGGCCGCAGGTTGAGCATCAGTTCCGCCGGGCCATCCAGCTCCACCTGGGCGCCGGCCCGGCGGGCGGCGCTGGCCACGTCCTCCAAGAGCGCGGTCAGGTCCACCGGCTGCGCCTGCTCGCTGCCCTCGCCGCGGGCAAAGGCGAGGTAGCCGCCGACCATCCGCTCCATCTCCTCCACGTCCGCGGTCATGTCCGCGACGTCCTGTTGCAGGTCCGGGTGCGGCGGCAGCACGGCGAGCGCCAAGCGGAGCCGGGTCAGCGGCGTGCGCAGGTCGTGCGACACGCCGGCCAGCATCTCGGTCCGCTGCGACAGGAAGCGGCGGATGCGCTCCTGCATGCGGTTGAACGCCGCGGCGACCTGCCGGACCTCCGTCGCGCCTTCCGGCTTGATGGGGCCGCGGTCCCGCCCCATGCCGAACGCTTCCGCCGCGTCGGCCAGGCGGCGGATGGCGCGGACCTGGATGCGCAGGAACATCGCCGCCACCGCGAACAGCAGCAGCGCCGAGCCGACCACCCACAGCACGAACAGGTAGATGGTCGTGGCATACAGGCGCTTGCGCGGCGCTTCCACTTCCAGCACCGCGCCGGGAAGCTGCACGCGGACCAGCACGTCGCGGCTGTCGCTCGACCAGTCCATGGTGAACGGACGCCGGACCTTCTGCTCGATGGCGGCGGCCAGGTCGTCGTCCATCGGACCCAGCAGGTTCACGTGGGTGTTGGGCGGCAGCACGGCGTTGGGCATCAGCCGCACCGGGAACTCGTATTGCCGCCGGGCAGCGCCCAAGATCCAGGCCTCGTTCTCCGGGCCGCGATAGCGGTCCAGCAGCTCGATGGTCTGCGCGATCTCGCCGGCGATGCTGCCGGACAGGCGGCGGGAGATGATGTCGAGATGGCTGCCGTAGAAGAAGGTGAACGCCACCGCCTGCAGCACCACGAGGGGCACCAGCACGATCAGCAGGCTGCGGCCCAGCAGGCCGCGGGGCAGCAGGGTCTTGATGGGCCGGAACAGGACGCCGATCACAGGAGGCCTCACACGCCGGGTTTCAGCACGTAGCCGCGGCCACGCGCCGTGTGAAGGAAGCGCGGCTCCCGCGGGTCGGCCTCGATCTTGCGGCGCAGGCGGGTCACCTGCACGTCGATGGCGCGCTCCCCGGTCTCGTCCATGCCGAGCGTTTCCACGATCCAGTCGCGGGACAGCACCTCGCCGGGCTTGCGGGCGAGCGCCTGCAGCAGCGCCGCCTCGCCGCCGGTCAGGTGTACCACGCCATCGGGGCCGCGCAGCTCGGCCCGCTCGGTGTCGAACACCAGGCGGCCAAGCGGCACCGGCTCGGCAGGCGACGGCGTAACCACCCGGCGCAGCATGGCCCGCAGCCGCAGCACCAGCTCGTAAGGCTCGAACGGCTTGCCGAGGTAGTCGTCCGCGCCGGCCTCGAACCCGGCGATCCGGTCCTCCGGCGCGCCGCGGGCGGTCAGCAGCAGGATCGGCAGCCCGGCGCGCCCGCCGCGCAGGCTGTTGGTGAGCGACAGGCCGTTCTCCCCCGGCATCATCACGTCCAGCACCAGCACGTCCGGCTGCATGAACCGCATCTGCTCCCGCGCTTCCGCGGCGTGGCCGGCGGTGGTCACGCGGAACCCTTGCTCGGCCAGGTAGCGCGACAGCAGGGCGCGCAGCCGCGCGTCGTCATCGACAACCAGGACATGCGCCTCCGTCACGGGCCGACCTTGGGGCCGATCCTGGGGCCGATCCGGGCGCCAGGCCGGATCGTCGCCTCGGCCTGGTCGATGTAGGTGCGGGCGGCCGGCTCCATGACGCCGCGCATGACCCGGCGGAAGCCTTCGACCGCCGGGCCGCCGGCTTCGCGGTAGGCGATGGCCAGGCGCTCGCGCTGGCGCTCGAACAGGCGGCGCTCCAGCGCCTGCCCGGCGTCCGTGAGGCTCAGCAGCCGTTGCCGGCGGTCGCTGCGGCCCGGCAGTTGCGCGACGTAGCCCTGCTCCACCAATGCGGTCAGCACCCGGGCCAGGCTCTGCTTGGTGATGCGCAGGATCGCCAAGAGGTCGCCGACCGTCATGCCGGGGGTGCGCCCGATGAAGTGCAGCGCGCGGTGATGGGCGCGGCCCAGGCCAAGCTCGTCCAGGATCACGTCCGCCGCACCGGTGAAGTCGCGATAGGCGAAGAACAGCATGTCCTGCGCCAGGCGCATCTGCTCCTCGCGCAGGAACAGCAGGTTCGTTCCGGCGGGGCCGCGGGGATCGAGGCCGCTGCTCACGGCAGATCGCGTCTCGGACATGGCAGGCATTCCTCAAGCATACGACAGGTTTGTTGACTTACCCAGCCCTGCATTATACCGTTGGCCCCGTTGAAGCAACAATATTACCGTGGAGCCTGAACATGGCGCTCGTTCCATTCGATGACCGCGATGGGCTGATCTGGATGGACGGGGCGATGGTGCCCTGGCGGGATGCGAAGCTGCACGTGTTGTCGCATGGCCTGCATTATGCCAGCGGCGTGTTCGAGGGTGAACGGGCCTATTCCGGCCATATCTTCAAGCTGCGCGAGCACACCGAGCGGCTGATCGCGTCCGGGCGCATTCTGGGCTTCGAAATCCCCTGGTCGGCCGAGCAGATCGATGCGGCCTGCCGCGAGGTGCTGACGGCGAACAACCTGACCGACGCTTATGTCCGCCCGATTGCCTGGCGCGGGACCGAGCAGCTGTCCGTATCCGCCCAGCAGACCAAGATCCACCTGGCCATCGCCTGCTGGGCCTGGCCGAACCTGTTCGGCGCCGACCGCATGAAGGGCGTGCGGCTCGGCATGGCGCCGTGGAAGCGCCCGCACCCGGAAACCGCGCCGACCGCGAGCAAGGCGGCCGGGCTGTACATGATCGGCACGCTGTCCAAGCATGCGGCGGAGGCGGCGGGCTTCGACGACGCGCTGATGCTCGACTGGCGCGGCCGGGTGTCGGAAGCGACAGGCGCCAACATCTTCTTCGTCATGGACGGGGAAATCCACACGCCGACGCCCGACTGCTTCCTGGACGGCATCACCCGCCGCACGGTGATGTCCATCGCCCGGCGAAACCAGATGAAGGTGATCGAGCGGGCCATCGAGCTGGAGGAGCTGCCGCGGGCCACCGAGGTGTTCCTGTCCGGCACCGCGGCGGAGGTCACGCCGGTGCGGGAAATCGCCGGGCAGACCTACACCCCGGGGCCGATCACGGAAACGCTGCTGCGCGAGTATGACGGCCTGGTGCGGATGACTCCGGCCGAGGTGTCCAGCCGCGCGGCGTAGGCCAGCGGCGCCAGCAGCACCAGCCAGGCTAGGCGAGCCTGATAGCGGTCGTGCGGGCCTGACAGCGCGCCGGTGGCGAAAGCGTTGGCCACCAACGCCGCCAGCACCACCGCCGCCAACCCGGCCAGCGCGCGCCGGGTTCGCCAGCAGCGCAGCATCACCGCCGCGGTGCCGGCGGTGCCGGCGGCGAGCAGGGCGGCGTGCAAAGCGAGGAACGGCGCCGCCGCGTCCCGCATCAGGCCGCGCGGCTGCAGGGCGGCCTGGTAGCGGGCGATCTCGGCTTCGGGAAGATACGGCCGCATGCGCGGCAGCAGGGCAATGTCCAGGTGGTCTGGCACCAGCGTGTCGC
>CALMAB010000419.1 GCA_937858325.1 uncultured Acetobacteraceae bacterium | reverse complement strand
ACTCCCGAACGCCGTCATCCCCCGGCTCCTGGCGCCGGAGAGACCGGTTCCAAGTCGTCTTCCAGCCCGCGCGCGGGCGCGTCGAAGTTGAGCACCGGCAGCGTCCGGTCACCCGCCGCCGCGGCGATCCGTCGCAGCCGCACCACCAAGTCATGCCCCGCCGCCGGCGGAGGCGACACCGGCGGCGGCGAGACCCGCGGCGGCACCGGGGCTGGCGATGGGGGCGTCCCAGCACCCCGGCTGGCGCGCACGGCTGGAGGGGGCGCGAACAACGCCTCGTCCGGCTCGTCCGCCACATGCGCGAAATCCGCGTGCGAGAGTCCAATGCCCATATCGCGCTCCTCGTTCACCGCGCCCCGTCCGCCTCCGCAGCCAGCAAGGCCGCCCAGATGACCGCCGTGCGCGTGTTGCTGTCCGACCGCACGGCGCGCAGCTTCAGCCGCAGCGCGCTCAGCTTGTTCAACTCTTGCAGCAGCCCATGCGTATTCTTGGTCGCCAGCTCGCCGTGCCACGCCTCGTACCCCGGCCCCCCGCCGTAGGTGGCGAGGATCCCGTCGAGGGCCTGAGCCGGGGACAGCGCGCCAGCCCCGCCGGCAGGGTCCACGACGTTTTGCGCCCGGATCGCGGCCAAGGACACCAGAGCCGGCGAGCGCAATGCCTCTGCCCGCACCGCCTTGGCGAGCCGTATCACGCCTTCGGGCCGTGCGGCGTCCGCGGCGTCCGGCTTGCTCAACGGATCACCGGCCACGTTGTTGATCCAACCCGCAACGGTGGCGGCGTTGGCGGCCGGATCGAACAAGGTGGCTGCGCGCACATCGGCGGAGGGCCGCGCGCCGGCCGACGCGCACAGCCCGGCCGCTGCCTCGGATGGCGAGCAGTTCGCCGTCCTGTGCTGCTCCAACCGGGCGGCGAACGCCGCCTGGCCCGTCATCGTCGAGCCAGGCGCCGCGTGCACTCCGGCGAGGAGCGCCGCCGCCTGCGTCGGAATGCCGTCCAGCGCCCGCGCGGCCGCGGCAAGCCGGAACGCCGATCCGCAGGCATCGACCGACTGGCCTGCCGGGCCGTAATCGGCCTGGGCGCGCAGGATCTGCTCGCTGACGAGTTGCTGGGCCATCGCATCGGCGTAGGCCTGCTGGGCCTGCACCGCGGCCGTCGATGTCTGGCCGGCGTTCAGGCTCGATTGGCTCGCGTCCACCCTGATCGCCGAAGTCATGCGCGCGAAGCCCACGGTCATCGCGCCGATGACGGACGCCTTGCCGGCATCGAATTCGGCATTCAATGCCTGCCCGGTGGTGGTCATGTAACCTTGCCAAAGGGGGTCGGCGACGACGTAGGTGCAGACCGCGGCCCGGGCCGGACGCACGCCCGGGATCAGCATGGCTCCGGCGACGAGCAGACAGGCCAGGCTTCCGCGAGCCGTCAGATGCCACGATGGGCGGCGCATCAGCGGTTGTCCTGCACGAGCAGCGGGGCGACCAACCCATTCGGCCCCGCGTCACGCACGAGGGTGTCCGCCCGGGCCAGTGCGTGGGACGCAGCCGCCAGCTCGGTCAGCGTCTGGCCCCGCACGTCCTCGACCTCGGCCGCAAGGGCGGCGGCCTCCAGGCGCACGGCGTCGAGCAGGATGCCGCGCTCGTGCGAACCCGCCATCGACGCGGCCCAGCGCTCGCCGCCATCCCCGGTGTAGGTGTCCACCACGGCCTGCAGGGCCCGGCGCGGCCCGGCGGGCGCGTTGCCGGCCGCGATCGACTGAAGCACGTGCTGTGCGACGCCTCGGCGCGCGTCCCGCACCAGCTTGCCGCCCAGATACGCTCCGGCTGCGGCGGCAGCGTTGTCCTGTCGCCGCCACGCGTCCGGCGGCCCCATCACCTGGTCGATGTAGCGCGCAGCAGCGACAGGGTCTCCGCCGAGCAGCGCGCCGGCCCCGTATGGGCCGCCCGTGGCGATCTGGTTAAACCAAGGCCCTGGGTCGGCCAGGACGCCGGGCGCGGCGGCAGGCCCGGACGGCGGCGCGGCAAGCGAGGCGACGGTCGATTGCCGGGCGGCATAATAGGCGGCCATGCGCTCCCCGACGCCGCACGCATCGTAGCCTACGGAGCCGTATTCGTCCGCGGCGTCCGCGGCGAGCGTGCGGACGCGGCCCGCAACGTAGGCGGACCCGGCGGCCTCGGACGACCGGAGGAGGGCCGCGTTGACCTGCGAAGCGGACGCGCTGCTCTGCGCCACCGCGACGCGCATCGCCGACAGCAATGCCTCCACCTTGAGGTTGTAGCGTGCGATCAGGTCCGCGGTGCCCACGGTCATGTGGGCGGCCACGTCCGAGCCCAGTTGTGACGTGGCCTCCATCACCCGCAGCTCGACGCCTGGACATTGCTGTGCGTGGGCGGACCCGCTTCCCCAGATCAGCCCGGCCGCCGCGGCGGCGAGCGCGAGCGCCTTCATGGCAGCCCCGCGACAACGGCCGCCGCAGCGGGCCGGGTGTCCTGAAGGCCGTCGAGCACCACCTGGGCGAGGTTCGCCCGCGCGGCAGAAACGAAGGCGCCCGCGTGGATGGCGCGCTCCCGGGCGCCGCCTGCCTCGCCGCCTACGGGCGGGGGCGGCGGAGGCACGGTCGGCAAAGGAGCGATGGTGTCCACGTAATCCGAGGCAGTCATCGCCTCCTCGGCGCCGTAGCTGCGGTTGAGAAGGAAGATGCCGGCATTGGAATTGCCGGCCGGGTAGCCGCCCCCGCCACGCCCGAGGTTGGGATTGCACCAGCCGCCCAGGGCCGCCTGCTCCGCAGGGGAGCAGTACACCGCGCTGCGCAGGCCAAGCAGCCCGGAAAACGGGGGTCGGGCGTCGCCCCCTTGCTCGAACCAGCGGTCGTCCCGCGCCGCCAGCGACCCCGCGTAAACGTCGCGCTGCGCCGTCGCGCGCCCAATTCCGGCCACGCCGGGCGCCACCATGCAGGCCCGGTAGCCTTGGCCCGATTCGTAGGCGTAGCGGGATTGCGCGCGCACGACCTGCAACGCCTGCTGCTGCTGATCGACGGCCGAGGCTGCCGCTTCGGCTCCCGAGCGGAATGCCGTCCCGACCTGCTCGCCGTCCGCCGAGCGCTGGCCCGTATCGACCCGCAACGCCGAAACAAGGAGTTGATAGAACGCGTCCCACTGCACCGATGCGGCGGCGGCCGAGGCCTGCGCCGAAGCCGGCGTCGTCGGCCCGACGACGGCGAGAGCGGCGGCCAGCAGGCCAGACGCGAGGCGGCAGGTCATTGCTGGAGCCATGGATAGGTCGTCGCGGGAGGCAGCGCTGGCATCGCGACGGCCGGCGCGGGCGCTTGCACCACCACCGGCGCCTGGACAGCGGGTTGGACGGCCGGCTGAGCCAATTGGTTGATGGTCGGAACAGTAAGCGGATAGTTGCCGAAATTGGGGATCCCCGTCGGCAGGGCAATCGTCGAGGAGCCCATCAATCCCGCAAGATTGCCGCCGGCCGCGGACTGGTACTGGCCCCTGACCGAGTTGATCCGTCCGACCACGTCCTGGATCTGCCCGTTGACCACCCGGCATACCTGCTGCTTCGCCTGGTCCAGCACGGTCCGGTACAGGTTGGTCAAGCCGTTCTGGAGAAGGCCAGCAAAATCCGGGATCAGCTGCGACAAGTCGAAGCTGCTGAGCAGGCCCGACGAAACACAGGAGTTCGGCCCGTTGAAGAAGGAGGACACGTTGGTCTTGCTCGCGTCGATGATGGCCAACTGCCGCTGCAGCGCCGCCTGTGCGGACTGCTGCACGATGCAGTCGCCCGGCGCCGCAGCCGCGGGCGAAGCCAGAGCCATCCCGGTCGCCAGCGCGCCGGCCGCCAACGCGACGCGGAAGCCCAGGGCGCGCCTCACGCCCCGCGCGCCTCTTCGCGATTTACCAGCCCGGCGACCCGCACGACGTCAGGGTCGATGAGGACGTCACGGAACGCGGCCGCGCGCCGGGCGACGATGAACCCGCGGTCCCGCGCCAGCTTGTCCCTCGGGCTTGAGAGCAAAGCCAGCAGCGCCGTGTGCATGATCGCGGAACCCGGGTCACTCGCCTCGTTGCGGGCCATGTCATGCCTCCCTGTACAGATCAAAGTGATCCACCTGAGCTGCATATACCACAAAGGAGCTGCCGCTATGGGACTCCTTTTTGAAAGTATCTTAGCCGTTTGCTGAAACTGGCATTGACATTGGTTTTAACTTGATGAAAAGGGATATCTACCGCATTCTTATAAGTTCAATGACGCTTTTTAAGGTACATCTTCCTGGCAAAGTCTGGAATGTAGCGGACATGCAGACTTTCGGATGTGGATCGACCTTCCATCCCGCCGAGCGGAGCGGCGCTTGTCCCTGCCGGCTCCGGAGGAAAAGGGGCCGCCGCGCCGAGCGGCGCGATCCCACGGGCCGTGCGCGACCGGGCGAGGTGCTCACCGGAAAGGCAGGCCGCACCAGGTCGCGGCGGCGGCTCCTGCGGACCGGCCACCGCCGCGACCTGCGCCGCCATGGACGGCCGGCCGCCCCCCCGTTCTGCCTCATGGCTCCCCAGCGCCGCTTCGAGCAACGGGAGACACTGGGGGGCATGCCGTTCGAGCGCCGCGCGCAACAGGGCCGTGGGCGCCGGGGGAAAGCCCTCCTTGCCCAGCTCGGCGACTGACCGACGGACTGCCTCTTCGCTTGCCCAGCATGCGCCTTCGACCAGGAGCGTGGAAACCGCGGGAGCATGGACGAGCAGGACCGGGTCACGTTGCACCAAATGGTCCCAAGCCTCCGGCGCATGAGACCGGACCACGGATGCCCGGCGATCGAGGTCACGGCGCGAGCTGCCTGGAAATTCGCGATGCCACCAGCCGACCCAATAACGCTGCTCCGGAGCCAACGCGGCGAGGCCGGCGTCTTCAACCGCGAGCGCGGACCGACCGCGCTCGCGCAGCCAGGTCGCCAGCATGCCCAGCAACAGGCTGTAGCCGGGCCAGTTCAGGCACTGCGCCGCGATCCCTTCCAGGCTGCGACCGGTGAACGCGCTCGCCTCGAACCGCTCGCACAGGCCGGGAGCATAGAGGTCGACTATTTCGTTCCACTCCTCGTCGGTGTGGAAATGGGCCTTGCCGATCATGGCGGCGAGGCGCTTGAGCCAGAGCCTGACCTGATCCGGCGTCGGGCGGTCATCCATGGGCCAGCATTCTGTCGAGGTCGGCAAAGGGATCGGGCGGAACGGCCGGATCGGCGTCGATGGTCAGCCCCCGCGCTTGCGCATCGGCTTCCGCACGACGCTCGGCCACCAGCGAGCCCAGCACGCCACGCGCCGCCTTTGGAGCGATGCGGTGCTCGACGCACTTCACGATCCACGACACCGGATCCGCCGGATGATCATGCTCCGCCTCGCGCAGGACCGCGAGCAAGCCCGCGCAGTCGTCTTTCGACTGCTTGAGCAGCTTGCCGAGCAGTGGACGGGCCCGCTTCTCCATTAGCCCGGTCAACCGCATGAGCGCCGCAAGGCCGTCCCGGAACAACGCCGTACGGGCGTCCGGCGACGACGGCAAGGGAAGGTGGACCAGCATCGGCCCCATCGCGAGGTGGGGTTGGGCCGGAACGTCCGGAGCAGCCCCGCGCCGCGGCTCCGCCACGGCCAGCACCTGCGGCACCTGTGCCTGAAAGGGTGGCGTCCGACCTTGCCGCGCCTGAATGCCTGACTTTGCTGGCGGCGGGGCCGGACGTACCGCACGAGGCGTATGCAAACCGTCTGCATTTGCATCCGCGATGTCGTTGCTTTTGTTGGGTTCACTTCCCCCGGACTGACGCTTGGCGTGGCGCCATTTCTTGAATGCCGCGTCCCGGCGCTCGTCGCTTATGGCATGCGCCTTGTCGCGCTGGAACTCGTAGCTCGGCTCAACCAACACGTCGCCACGCCTTTCGAACAAGGGCAGCAAAGCCGGCGCAAGGCGGCGAAGCCAAACGGAGACGGTGCACCGGCAGATCTGGGCCAGGTCCGAAGGAACAGCCGGGATCGTGCCGCGGCGCCACTGATACATCACCAGCAGAAAGAAGGCTCCGTGCTGCTCGGTCGTCAGTTGAGCATGGTCGGCGAGATGGTCTCCGATGTCGACAGGCATCCAGGGCAGGGCGCCGCTCTTGCGCCGTGCGCGCGCCGGCGACTCGGACGCGGCTGTGTGCGGGCCGGGATCGTCCGGTGCGCAGCCAGGTCGGGAAAATGATTTCGGCTTTATCATGGTCGGTTCCTTGCGTCGGAACCGGACACCCGCTCGACCACGATCAGGGCATCTAGGAGCCGCCCATGCGTCGAAAAAAGACACACGCGCAACGCTCCGGGCGTTGCAAAGCCCTGCCTGCGCTGCTATACGGGAAGACTTAGGTTCCTGCCCGCGTTCGTGTGCATCCTTCCCCATATGGATTGGATGCCTTGTGGTTTCAGCGAAGGCTCTGACGTTCCAGGTCAGAGCCTTTTGCTTGTCCGGCCTATGTCACAGCCTGCATCTCCCTTGCTCGACTCCGTCCCACCGAGGCTGCCAAGCGCAGGGCGGCCGTCTTGATACCCCGTCAAGGGTGTTGCGCACGCTATATCCGTTCCCGAACCAAGTCAAAGCAATGGGCGCGCATAGGCCACGCATCGGCAAAACGCAGATCAAGCGCCGGCAAAACGCGGTATCGACTCGTCCTCTTCGTCAGCGTCGGCCTCATCAAGGGACTGGTATGCGAAGCGCCGATCCACCGCGGCCTCGTGCGCCTTGGTGGCGTGCCCCTCGATCACGACAGCCATCTTCGCCACGGCGCCGCGCATCATGATCGGCTGGTTGGACGCTTCCGCCAGGTGGATGATGAGCGCCGCCGCCTTTCCGGCGGCATCGGCTCCGGAGCCCAGCGGCAGGCCCAAGGCCCCCTTGGTCAGGCGGGCGTGGGTGATGGAAAGAAAGTTGCTCGCCAGTTCCAACGGATTGGGGACGCCAACCGCTTCCGCCGCCTTGAGGACGGCCGCGCCCTTCTTGTGGAACAGCAGATCCACCTGCTTGTCGCACAGCAGGATGTGCGCGTCGTCCCCGCCGACCGAGCCGGCGACCGCGCCCAGGCCGCGGCCGTCGATGACGTCGCTCACCTGCACCCAGGTCTTGTGGTCCGCGCCGCGGCATTCCGTGCGCAGCACCGAGGTGCGCCAGGTCCCCTCCGGCGCCTCACCGAAGGCGTCGGAGCCGACGTAGAGTTCCGCGGGCGAGCGCGCCGCCATCGCTCCCCGCAGGTCGGACGCCAATACGTCCAGCTTCTCCGCGACGTAGGACCGGATCTCGTCGGTTTCCCGCCCACGCGACAGCAGCAGGGTCAACTGGTCGATCAACTGCGGCCGGAGGCGCTCGGACACCTGCCCCTCGGACCGGTAGTGGGAATCGGCTTGCAACGACCGCAGGGTGCCATAGCTCCCGATCAGGGCGCCGATCAGCGCCGCGTGCCGGTACGGCACGACGGTCGCGAGCGCGTCGATCCGCCCGACGAGCTGCGCCTTGATCTTGTCGATGCTCTCGCCCCGCTTGAGGATCACCGCGTGCCGGATCTCCCCGGCAGCGTTGGTGTAGATGGCTTTCTGCCCGAGGCGCCCGGCGGTGCCCTGGGTGATGCGCAGCGCCACGAACATGTTGCCTTCGAGCGCATGTAGGCTGCGCTTGACCGTGCCGGAAGGCGCCATGTCGAAGGCGTCCCGGACATGCGCTTCCCACTGCGGCGAATCGAACGCGAACCAGCGGTGGTCCACGTCCGATGCGCGCGCGACGACCTCGCGGAAGTCCGGGCGGGATGCGCTTCCCGGCGCCGGAAGGCGCAGCGACGCGCCGTCGTAGCGGTAGAAGGTCGGCACGGAGTGCATGGCCCGCTCCTCCGGGTCCATCGCCTCGTGCGCCGTGAACGCCGAGGAGACGGTGAGCTCGTTCGCGTACTGCTCCCCGGGCACCGCGACGCTGACGTGCCAGCCGCTCAGGGCCAGCGGGTCCTCCTCCTTGAACACCACCCTCGTGATCACCGCCGGCACGTCGGCGGCGTCGCGACCGTCCTCCTCCTTGAGGTCCGCGGCAATGCGCGTGTCGGCCAGGTGCGGGAAGAAATCGGTCTTGAGGTGGAGAAAGCGGCCTGGCTCCAGCGCGTCGAGATGCCGGTCGAGAAACGCCGCGTAGCCGGCCGCGCGCAGCACGCGCTTTTCCGGGACGGCTGCCTTGTCGAAGACGATGTCGTGGCGCCGCTTCCACGTCGCCGACGCGGCCTCCACTTCAATCGGAACCAGCCCCAAGGACCGGTCCTCCGGCCTGCGGTTCAGCGCCTTGTCGTAGGCGGACGAGGACCAGATCGGCTCGCCGCCGGCGTCGAACAGCGGGCCAACCCGCTCCCGCGCCGTCCGTGCCCGCCCTCCGCCCGCGTCGAGCATGGCCTCGCGTCCACGCGCCACCGCCCGCTCGACGCGCTCGGCCGAGATCGGGGCCAGGGCCTCCTTGTAGGTCAGCTTCACCAGCGTGACCGGGCGCTTGCCGATCTGCTCGCTGTTTTCGTCGCCCGCCTGCAGCACGGCCACCGGCTCCACCGTGGCCCGCCAATCGAACTGGCTCAGCCGGAGGGGGTTCTGCCCCTTGGCATCCAGCGCCTCGATCCGCATACGGAACGCGGTGTCGAGCTCGCTCATCACCGCTTCCTGGGTGGCGACCGGCAGGCACACCAGCCGCCCCATCAGCCGGCGGCCGAACGCGTTGCCCTCAGCGGCGGGATCGGACGGCGACGGCAGCCCGAGCTGCGCGGTGATGTGGTTGTTCTCGATCAGGTACTCCCGGACCACACCCTCGCCGACGACGTTGAGGAGGTCGATCGCCTCCTCGATGTTGGTGCGGTTCTCGCGCGTGGCGTTGGAGGTCGCGGTGAGACTCCGGTTTTTCCGATTGAACAGCTGCATCAGGCGGTCGTCCGCCGCGAAGCCGGTCATCGGCAGCTTGTAGCGGCCGTCATGCACCTGGCCGTAGCGGTGGACCCGGCCGTCGATCTGCCGCTCCGCGGTCACGTCGGACTGAAGCTGGAACTTGATCATCTCCCGGGGGCGGAGGTCCCAGCCCGTCGCCGGGCTCGCGTGCATGGACACCCCGGCCGCGGCGCTCCGGTTGATCGTCAGCACGTCCAGGTCGCCGTTGTTGAAGTCGCGGATGATCTGCCGCTTGTCGCCGGCGTCGCGCGCCACGACCGCGTAGCCGCCGCTTTCCAGGGGCGTCGCCATCAGCTGGCGCTTCGTCAGCTCCCCCATCGACAGCCCCAATCGGGACGCCGTCTGGGCGATGGTGTCGATGGGCGCGAGCGTCAGGCCTTCAAGGCGGGCGGTGCGGACCCGGTCGGAGAAGTCGTCCAGCCAGCCCTCGAACTGCCCAAGCCGCTGGCGGCTCTCGCCGCCGATCGGGTCGATGATCTTGACGTCCAGCATCTTGGACGCGTTCTCGATCAGCACGTCGCCCATGTCCGGCAGCCGCGGGATGACCCTGACGTTCACGCCGTCGATCACCCGGTCCTCGCCTTCGCGCTCCGCGAGCCGGGCCAGCACCTGCTGGCCGGTGTTCTCCAGCACCACGACGGGCTTGTGCCCGGAGGCGATGCTTTGCACGATCAGCTCGCGGTGGTAGGCGGTCTTCACCGCGACCATCAGGTACTGCGAGAAGGCATGGAACTGGCTCACCGGCGAGGTGGTCATGACCGTGACCTTGGCCTGCGCCCCGCCGCTCTGGGCGCCGTAGGCCGACCCGAGCCGCGCGGCGGCCCGGTCCACCTCCGATGACTCCTCCACCATCTCGCGCAGGAACTCCGCCGCGCGGTCCACTGCGCCCACGATCTTCCGGTGCCGGTCCGGGTCGATCTCCTGCAGGTGGACGAACTGCCGTTGCGCGCCGCGGGTGTCGATCTCCCGCGCGATCATGGTGCCCATGCGGGCCATTTCGCCCGCGAGCACCTCCTGCAGCGCCAGCGGGTTCTGCTCGATCAGCTCGGTCAGCTCCGAGACCGTCATGTTCATGTCGGGCAAGATCGGCTTGAAGACGCGCACGTTCTTGCCGCTTTTGAGCGGCGTGGCCGAGGAGAACGTCACGCTGCCGCCGGTCGCCACCACGCCGTCCACGAGCCGCTCGATCAGGTCGCCGGTGTTGCTGTCCTCGCCGGCGGCCTTGTGGATCTCGTCGAGGACCAGGTGCACCGGCCGGCCCTGGGCTGCGGAGGTCTCCGCCCACTCAAGGATGGCCCGCAGTTTCCATGCGCCATGGGAGGTCTGGAACTGGGAGTGCGTGGCGAAGACTGCGTTCCGGTCCTCGGGGATGCCGTGCTCCTTGGCGGCGCGCGCGTCGCCCGTGCCGAACACCACCGCACCGTCCGCATCGCGGATCCGGGCTTCGACGGACTGGTTCAGGATGAAGGGACGGATCGCGTCCGCGGCCTTCATCTCCCGCAGCGTGGTGCGGGCGACCGTGGCGAAGTCGCGGGCGAGGAAGTCGGTGAACAGGTCTGGAGTGTCGGTGAAGAAGGCCACCGGCCTGCCTTGGGCGAATGCGGCCATCGCCGTCCCGGCCAGCATCCGGCCCTTTCCCACGCCCATCAGGTCGGCGACCATGAAACCCTTGCCTTCGTCCTGGCGCGCGAAGTTCAGCGCCAGCGCGTCGATCTGTTCCGGCGAGAAACGGCGCCCGCCCCAGATCTCGTCCTCCGACGCCAGGTCCTCGACGGTGAGCCCTAGCTTGCCGGCGACATAGGCGTCCACCTCGCCGTGCTTGGCCTCGACGTCAAGCAGCGCGCGGTAGATGAGGCCTTGCAAGCTCTTCTGGATCTCCGTCTGCGCCTCGCCGAGGTTCGAGAACGGCTGGTAGCGCCGGACAAAGGTGTCATCCTCGATGTCGTCCGCGATGCTCGTGGACGGGGCAGGGACCGCCGCGCGCGCCGGCGGGACAGGCACGATCGCAGGGCCGGACTCTGGCCCCGGTTCCGGCTCTGGTTCGATCCCGGCCGTGGGGACCTCTGGGGCCTGTGCAGCCTCCGCTCTCCCGGACGGGGCAGGACGGCTCCTTCCGGCCCGTGCAGGGCCGTCTGCGGTGCCGTCCAGGGTCTCGGGAGCGGCCAAGGGTTCCGGCGCGCTGGCGAGGCCCGTGAGCGCCGCCATGCGGCCGCGCGCCTCGTCGGCCCAGGCGAACAGCTCGTCGTGGGACAGCAGGAGAGGCAGCGCCTCAGGCTCGATGGCCTGGATCTGCTCGGACGACAGCGGCGCGTCGCGCCGCGGCCCGACCGCGTACAGGATCACCGGGAATTGGGCGCCCATCTTGCGGTACAACCGGCCGTCCGCGACCGCGGCCCCGGCCATCTCGTAAGTGGACCGCAACCAGTTGTCGAAGTACCTGTTGCCGCCCTTCAGGGCGCCGTGGTTGATCATGTCGCCCGGCAGGACCAGGAAGGCGCGGCCATCCGGCTTGAGGCGGCTCAGCGCCTCAAAGGCGATCAGGTGATCGAGGCCCCGCAGCGACACGCTGCGCCCAAAGGCGTCCCGCCGCACCTCCTTGGTCGGCAAGGTGTCGAACGGCGGGTTGGCGACCAGCAGGTCGAAGGCGGGCGGGCCGTCCCACGTGCGCGACACGTCGAGGAAGTCGCCCTGCTGCACGCTCCCGGCGCCCAGCACCCAGGAGGCACGCCGGGCGCGCGCCGCGTCCAGCTCGACGCCCGTGACTTCAATCCCGCGGCCGAGAAAGCCCGAGGCGAGGACGCCGTTGCCGGCGGTGGGCTCCAGCAGCCGCTCGCCGGCTCGCGGCAGAAGCACCTCCGCCGCCACGCAGGCGATCGGGAAGGGGGTCGAGTACTGCTGCAACGCCATGCGCGTGCCGGTGCGGTCCGCGTGGGCGGCCATGCCGCCGTCCACGCGCAGCGCCACGTCCCGGCCGGGCGAGCGTCGGGACGCGACGACAATCAGGGCCGCCAGGTGCGCCTCGATCTCTTCCTGGAAGTCGCCGCGGCGGAAGCCGGGCCGCTCGGCCAGGGACGGGGCGCCGCGCAGCACGTCCCCGTACAGCATTGACAGCCGCCGCGCGTCGAACGTTTCCCCGGCCAGCAGCATCACGGCTGCGCCGCGGGCAGAGCCGGAAAAGGCCTCGGACCCGCGCTCGCCGCGGAAAAAGGCGTCGCCGGCGATCTCGCCCTTGCGGCGGCCGTCAGCGCCCGGCTGCCACTCCGCTTGCCAGGCGCCCTGACGGGCCAGGAAGCGGCCGAGAAGGCCGTCATAGACCGTCTCGCCGAAGCGGTTGGTTCCGACGACGCGGGGCGCAAGCGCCTCCTCGCGCAGGCCCACCGCGGCAAGGGCGTCGTCCAGCAGCCGCCGCAGCCCAACTCCGTCATTGGGATCGCGATGGCTTCGCGCGCTCTGCAGCCGGTGCTCGCGCACCCCCAGCGCCGTCCAATGATCGCGGTCCAGCCACAGGCCAGGGGTGAGGATGGCGGCGACGCCGCGCGTGCCGCCCAGCGTCCTCACGACTTCGCCGCCGGCGCGCCGCGCGACCTGGGCGATGCGCTTCAGCCGGGCGTCGTTGGGATCTTCGAAATGCACCAGCAGCGCCGGTTGGCCGGTGCCGGTGATC
Source organism: uncultured Acetobacteraceae bacterium (assembly GCA_937858325.1). Taxonomy (GTDB): domain Bacteria; phylum Pseudomonadota; class Alphaproteobacteria; order Acetobacterales; family Acetobacteraceae; genus CAHJXG01. The sequence goes on along the minus strand of CALMAB010000419.1, from coordinate 6,328 downwards.
CGCCCGGGCAGGATGGCGCCGCCGATGCCATCCTGACGCAAGTCGGGCACGAACACGCTGCGCGCGTTGCGGTCTGACACAGCCATCTGATCCTCAAGGGTGTCGCGGCGAGCTTGCCGAAGCAGGTCCGTCCGGGAGCGCTGCCGTCACCAGCCCCGGCTGGGCGAGTCGTAGAAATCCTCTTCGTCCTGCTCCGCGTCCTGTTCGGGCTGTTCAGGCGCGCTGCGCCGGTCGACCTCCGCCTCGGCGTCCAGATCCCGCCCGGCGCCGTGCGCAGCGTCGGCGCTGTACGCCCGGGCGAGTGCGCGCTCGCCGATCGCCTGCAGGTCCAAGCGCACGAACGCGGGATGGTCCTTGGAAGGAAGCCGGTCATCCGGCCGGATCGCCTTCACGACCGGCTCCACGATGTCGCCGTTGCGGGTGATGTAACGCAGCCCGGCGACGGCGTCGAAGTAGCCGCGGCCCACCAGGTTCGCTTCCTGCGTGCGGGCCTCGACGCGCTCGCCGGCATCGTTGGTCTTGTAGCCAAGGAACGAAGTGGTCGTGTGCTTGGACGGCGATAGGGTGGCGCCCGGCATGTACGAAGCGCGGACCTCGCCGGAAGCGATGCCGTCGTACAAAACGCGCAGGCGGTCGCGCAGGTCGCCGTCGATGTCGATGTCGGAGGAGAAGCCGATCTTGTCGAAGGGCAGCCGGGCCGCCGCCGCCACGGCGACCGCGGCCACCGCCGCCGGCATCTTCTGCTCGGCCGAGACCGCGGCCTCGACCCCGGGCGTCGGCACGTAGTCCCGCCCTTCTTTGCGCATCACGGTGCGCAGCGTGTAGGTCCGAACATCCTCGCCCAACGCGATGGCCACCGAGACCGACGTCCGCATGGGGGCCTTTGTGCCGGCCAGTTGTCCGGACAGCATCTGATCCAGCACCTCACGCGATGCCCGCTGCGCGGGGACCGCATCGTGCGGCCGGACGTGCTGGATGTAAGCAGACTCGTAGCGGTTGTTCGTGGCGGGGTCGGTGCCGACGAACTTGCGAACCTCGAAGGACCCGAGCAGGGGCATTTCCTCCTCGGGGATGTGCACGAGGCCAGCCGGCCACCGGCCGTAGAGCTTGCCGCTCCCGTAGTCCTTGCGCACTTCGTCGATGCTGAGAACCCCGCCAGCGGGGACCGCCTTGTTGCCCCGCGACGCCCCGAACTCGGCCAACGGAGGGCGCCTGGCGAGCATCTTGCCGGCTGCCTCCAACCGAACCGACAGGTCCTCCGTCTGGTTCATGTACATCCTGGCGAACAGCTCCCGGTTCGCCAACCCGATGGTCACCTCCTCGCCCGTCTTGAGATTGATCCCCTGCACGGCCACGACGCGCTTGCTCTCGTCGCGGACGTAATCCTCGACAAGAACATGTACGTTACCGTAGTTCTTACCGGTATCAGGCTTAGAGGTTGAGTTTTTACCTAAGAAATCTCCAAAAGACAGGCTTTTGCTGCGTTCCTGGGTGCCTGACATGGCAACCACATCCTTCCAATTCGCGAGTTCACCAGACAAGAATGCAGCATATGCCGCACACCCGTCAAAAGGATGAAACCTATAGCGTATTCAGGTCAAGGCAGATTTCGAGACTTGGCTAGAAAGCGCAGCACAACCTGCCAGTGACGCGCGGATGACCAAGAAGCGAGCGCGGACGCGAACTGGATGACAGCAACCGGGCGCGCTCGCCATGCGCGGCCTGCTCACCGAGGCAGCCTGGCAACCCCGGGCGTCATGCCGCCATCCGACGACGTGCGCAGTCCCACGCCGACCCAGCTTGCGAGCGCAAGCCCGAGCCGCCGTCCGGGCCGTTCCACGGCCAGGTGGGCCAGCAAGGCGGCGCCGAGCATGAACGCGAACAACGCCATCGCGGCCATGAAGGACGGGCTCAAGCCGCCGATGGCGACGTGAAGCAGCGGGAAGTGCACGAGGTAGAGCGCATACGAGACGACGCCGAGCCAGTGCAGGGGCGGCGCTGCGAAAACGCGGGCGGACCACCCCCGGGACGCGGCAAGCGCTGCCACCAGCAGCGGCAGCAGCGGATAAAGCAGCAGGTCGGTGACGCCGGCCGCGACGGCGACGAGCAGGCCTGCGCAAGCCGCTTCTGCGACGTGAGGCCGCAAAAGCACCGTGCCGACCAGCGGCATGCACGACAAACGATATGACGCCATGCCGATGACGAACCCGCCGAGGCAGCGCAGCAATGGCGCGAGGCTCCGGTCATCGGGGACATCGAGCGGCCCGTAGCGCCTGGTCGTGGTCGCCGCCGCGAGCGCGACGGCGAGCGCAAGCAGTCCAGCGCCAGCCAGGAACGCCGCCCATGGGGTGCGCGCACCCCGGAGAACGACAGGCGCCAGCAACGGGAACAGCAGGTAGGCGGCGAATTCTGTGCTGAGCGACCAGGACGAAGGGTTGAGGCTCGCGCCGAAGCCCCAGGCCTGCACGAGGCCAAGGTTCGCGCTCACGAGCAACGCCGGCAACGGAGGGCCGCCGATGGCATGGTAAGCAGCCAGCAGAGCCAGGAGCACGGCAGCGTGCAGCGGCCAGATCCGGGCAAGCCGCCGCGCCATGAAAGCGAGAATGCCCCGGAGGCTCGTTCCGTTCAGAAACCAATCGGCATAGGCGAGGCTCAGAACGAAGCCGCTGAGCACGAAGAAGAGGTCCACCGCGAGGTAGCCCCGCAGCAGCACGGGCTGAGCGAACGGAGCCTCGAAGCCCGGCTCACGGCAGATGTGATGCCACGCAACCCAAAGCGCCGCAACGCCGCGCAGGCCTGTCAGGGACCTGATCTCGCTGCCCACCCGCGTGCCTTTCCGTCAGCAGGCGGGGCCTTGCGCCCGTTCCGCAAGCACCTTGCAGGCGTCGAACGCCGCGCGGACGGCATCAGCCTTTCCGAGCAGCGATTTCGTCGCGGCGGCGGCCGACACGACCAGTAGGTGCTCGGCCAAGGGATCGTCGCCGCGCGCCCAGACTCCCGTCATCCGGTAGCCGAAGAACGCATCGGCATCCGCCTCGACCCCGACGTCGAACGGGGCGAGGCCCCGCGGGTCCAGGCGGCAGCAGTAGTCGTGCGCGAGGGCTGCGAAAAGAGGCATGGTGAAAGCGTCGCTCAGCCACACCGCCGACACGCCGCGGTCGCTGTGGATCGACAGCTCGCCGCGCACATACTCGGCCTCCGCTCCTTCTCCCCCGGCATAGCGCAGGAAACGAGCTGTCGCGGCGTCCTGGGGCGACCGGACGCCGCCGCGACCGCTTGCGCGGCCGAAATGGGCGCGCAGCATGAACTCGCACGCGAGCGAGAAACGGTATCTGCGGTCGTGCCCGCGGGTAGGCCGGCTCAAGTCCACTTCAGGGCCGAGTTCACGACCTCACCTCCCACTTGAAGCCGTACACGAACCGAATCCACAGGTAGCCGAGGTACTCGATGGGGCCAAACTTCTTGCGCTGAGCCAGGATCAGGAACACCGCGTACAGGGCCAGGGCGATGAGGGTCCATTTGCTCATCCGGGTGGCAAACAGCAGCGGGAAGAACACGACGATGCTCCAGTGGAACGGCCCGAACATCGGGACTCTCGACGTCCAGCGGTAATCGACTTCCATCAGCCTGCTCCTCCTTCCGAGTCCACCCGCGCCGGCGCGGTGTCGGCGACGCCGTCCAGCACGGAGGTGTGATAGCCATACGCAAGAAGGATGCGGCGTCCCGTCTCCACGGTGATCTCGCCCGCACGGAAGCGCCGCAGCATGGTCTCGCGCATTGAGCGCCCGCTCGGGTTGCCCGGCGCGTCGATGATCTCCTGCAGCCGGCGCACATGCCGCTCAGGGCCGGCTTCCTCCAACTGCCGGCGCACGTCGTCGGTAAACACCTGCCACTCGCGCAGGCAGATCTTGCCGGCGCCATCGGCCTGGTCCACGAGGCGCTGGGAGACCAGCGTGTGCGTGGTTGCCACCACGTCGTAGAACGCCTGGTTCTGGCGCTCAGCCGGGAACTTCTGCACCAGCCGCCGCACCCCGTAGCTCACCTTGTTGGCGTGCGCCGTCGTCAGCACCGGGATGCCTAGGTTGGCCGCCTCGACGCCTGCGCTGATCGTCGCGCCGTCACGCAGCTCGCCGATCATGACCAAGCCCGGCTTGCGGCGCAGGCTGTTGCGCACCGCGGAAGCGAAGTCGGGCAAGTGCAGGCCGATCTCGTGCTGCTGGATGATGCAGGTGGCGGACGGGATATCCTCGAACACGAACTCGATCGGCGCCTCGTAGGTCAGGATGTTGCCGCGGATGCGCGTGCGACCTTCCATGACGTGGCGCAGGATGGACGCGAGCGTGTGCGACTTCCCCGATCCCGTCTCCCCCAGCACCGCCACCATCCCCGACCCAGGCGTCGCCTCCGCGAGGATTTCCGGCTCCAGCCCGGCTTCCTCCACCGTGGGCGGCTCGGACTTGATGTAGCGGTTGACGAGCTGGAAGCCCATGTCGCCTTCGTAATACCCGGTGGTTGCATTGTGACGGAAGCGGTGGCGCAGCGGGACGCCCCAGCGGTCCACCTTCGCCTCGTCCGGCACGTTGAACGCGTGGTCAAAGTCCTGGCCGCCCTGCAGGTGCGACACGATGGAATCCCGCTGTGTCACCCAGACCAGGATCTCCTCGACGACGTGCTTCTTGAGTGGCCGCGTGATGGCCGTCAGGTCGTCGTGCCACCCGATGAAGATGGGCCGCCCGACCTGGACGATCAGCTCGCTCATCCGGCGCTTCACCGCGAAGTTTACCACCCGGACGAAATCGGCCCTGGTTTCGATGCGGATGTTGCAGTCTTCAACCGCGCCGGTCCAGGGATGGTAGACGCTGTCGGTCCAGCCGCCGTCCGTCGTCATGGCACCTGCCGCCGCGCGGCGCCCGGAACCGCCGGCTGCGTGGCCGCCGCCCCCCCGCCGTCATGGCCCGGAGAGGATACCGGCGCAGAGGCGGCCTCGGCACGGGCCTGCCCCACAGGGTGGGTACGCACCAGAGCGTCCAGGCGGTCGGCAAACAGCCGTCGCGCCTCGGCCACCCCGCGAGACCAGCCCAGTTCGACGCCCCGGCGCCACACGGCCCGGTCCGAGCGCGACACCGCTGCAAGGCCGGACGGAGGCACGACGGAAGGCGCTGGCACAATCAGGTAGTCCCGCCACCCCACGGACCGCGGAGCGGGCGTGCCGAACCGCTGGTCCAGCACTTGCTCGTATGGTCGCAAGGCTCGCGCCATGGCGACTGCCTCCGCCGCATGGCCGGCCTTCAGGCCCACTGCCTGAGCCACGTCCGCCAACTCCGCCTGCCGGGCATCCAATCCTTCCAAGCCTGTGCCGCCGTAGAAGTCGCTCGACGGGTCCGCCACCTGTTCCAAGGTGTAAGAGCGCCCACCGAGCAACGGCACGGCCATTGCCGGCAACCCGCCCTTTGGGGTGGAGGCTGTAGACGGACTGAGGTCGACCACCCTGGACGGCGGCCCGAACACCGTGCGGCCTTGCTCCTGGGCCGGTTGCTGCCGTGGCAAGCCGAAAGCGGCTGGAGGAACGGCTGCCGAGGGAGGAAGGGCAGGGGAAGCACCAAACGGCGACGACTGGGGCACGCCCGGGGCGCCATACGGGAAGCCTCCCCCGCCATACGGGATGCCGATCCCGCCATAGCCGCCGTAACCACCATAACCGGGATAGCCGCCATAGCCGGGGGTGCCATAAAAGGACTGCTGCACCGCAGTGATGTCGGGCACCGCCGGCGATCCCGGCGTCGAGAACGATGGAACCCCAAAGACGGTCCGGGACGCCTGGCCAGTCGCCTGGCTGGTCGCCGCCGGGGCGTCCGAAAACCGCTGCACCACCGTGGCGTCCACCGTGGTGTCCTGCGCGTTGCTTGCCCCGGCGTTGCCGAACGCCAGAACGAGACCAAGCAAACCGGCTTTTCCAGGCGTCATGAACCCCTCCAACCACGGCCGCCGCAGTGGCCGACCCGACGACACCAAAGTCTCACCCCTTGAAACCCGCAAACAGACCCGGCTTGACCGTTCTCGTGACCCGGCCAGCTCCGACGCTGGCCTCCACCGCCGGCGCCGCAGGTTTCGATGGCACATCCAAGGACTCGGCGCGCGTCTTTGCCTGGTCTGGCGCCTTTTTTACCACGTCATGCGCAGGTTGAGCAGCATCCAAGGCTGGCGAGGAGGGCATACGGGATGTTTCGACCAGAGTAGGCGGCATGAAGTCAGCCTTGCCGAGACGAATGCCGTGCTCGGCTGCAAACCCGATCAGCATGTACCGCATCATCTGCTGCCGCCGCAGTCC
>CALMAB010000418.1 GCA_937858325.1 uncultured Acetobacteraceae bacterium | reverse complement strand
AGGCGGGCGGCCTCGGCTTCGGCCTGCCGCAGCCGGAGGGACACGTCGCCCTGCAGCACGAGGGGGGAACCGGCGGGTTCCGCAGCTATGCCGGCTGCGTGCCGGCGTGGCGCCGGGGCGCGGTCGTGCTCGCCAACGCGTCCACCGGCGCCTGCGCGGATTTGGGCCTATACCTGTGCGACCCCCGCTGGGCGCTGCACTGGTTCCGCCAGCCCGCCGCCGTGGACCCGGCGTGTTTCGACCGGCTGCTCGGCCGCTACCGGATGCGTCCGGGCCTGTTGTTCGACGTCACGCGCCATGGCGACCGCCTGCTGGTCCAGATCACCGGCCAGGCGGCGCTCCGGGTGTTCCCGTTGTCGGAATGGCGCTTCTTCTACAAGGTGGTCGGCGCGCAGATCACCTTCGAGCCAGGCCCGGACGGGCGCGCCGCCCGGCTGATCCTGCACCAGAACAGCCGCGACCAGGGGGCCGACCGGATTGGGGACGGGGCATAGGCCGTTGAAAGCAACCACGCAGAGGCGCAGGTGTGCGGCGGTGCGCCGGCCCGCGCCTCACCGGCCGGGCACGACCGTTCCTGACCTTTGGGCCGCCGTCCCGTTCGATGCGGCATGGCGTGGTCGGCGGCGCCGCGTATGCGGAACGGGCTGCGCCCATGACGAGCGAAAAGCGGCAGGGTGATCACGGCCCCTTTCCTGTTTGATGCCAACGGCCCCTCGCCCCTTCCATCATTGCGAGCCGCCCTGGCGGCGTGGCAACCCAGGGATCGGGCGCCGTGCCCGCGGCCCCTGGATTGCCGCGTCGCTGCGCTCCTCGCGATGACGGGGAGATGGTGGATACAAACGGCCGCTGACATTGATCGGAACTCCGCCGGCCACCACCCGACGCCGGCCGGGAACACCTGCACCCGCACCGGCGTCGGGTGGTGGCCGTATGCGGTGCGCGTCGATGCCGGCCTGCACGTCGGGCGATGTGTCCATCATCGGGCCACCCTGGCGTGGTTGGAACCCAGCAGCGCCGACAGTTCCCGCCGCAGCGCGTTGAACTCGGGGGAGGACACGTCGCGCGGCCGGGCCAGGGGGATCGGCACGTCGCGCAGGATTTGGCCGGGGCCGGGCGACATGACCACCACGCGGTCGGCGAGGAAGATCGCTTCCTCGATGGCATGGGTGACGAACACCACGGTGAGGCCGGTGCTGGCCCACAGCGCCAGCAGCTCGTCCTGCAGCCGCTCCCGCGTCATGGCGTCCAGCGCGCCGAACGGCTCGTCCATCAGCACTACGCGGGCGTCGTTGGCCAGCACCCGGGCGATGGCGACCCGCTGCTTCATGCCGCCGGACAGCTGGTGCGGGTAAGCGTCGGCAAAGGCGGACAGGCCGATCATCTGGAGGAACCGCTCGGTGGTGGCCGCGACCTCCGCCCGCCCCTTGCCGCGGCTGGCCGGGCCGAAGCCGATGTTGCGCCGCACCGTGAGCCACGGGAACAGGCCGTAGTCCTGGAACACCATGCCGCGGTCCGGCCCCGGCCCGTCCACCCGCCGCTCACGCACCTCCACCCGGCCCTCGCTCGCCGCCTCGAACCCGGCGATGATGCGCAGCAGCGTCGATTTGCCGCAGCCGGACGCGCCGATCAGGCACACGAACTCGCCCCCGGCGACGCTGAGCTGCGCGTCCCGCAGCGCCACCACCTCGCCGCCCGGCCCGGCATACCGCTTGGTGACCGCCTGCACCCGGATGGCGTCGGGCAGAGGCGTCATGCGTGCTGCGGGCTCCAGCGCAGCACCCGGCGGCCGAGCCGCAGCACCGCCTGGTCCGACAGGTAGCCGACCGCGCCGATGGTGACCATGCCGGCGATGACGATCTCGGTGCGCGACAACTGCCGCGCGTCCATGATCATGGCGCCCAGCCCCGTTTCCACCCCCGTCATCTCGCCCACCACGATGACGACCCAGGACAGCCCGAGGCCGAGCCGCAGGCCCGTGAAGATGCCGGGCAAGGACGCCGGCAGCACCACGCGGGTGAACATGGCGGCGGGCGTGGTACCGAGCATCGCCGCCGCCTCGAACAGCCGCGGCTCCACGCTGCGCACGCCGAACACCGTGTTGACCAGGATGGGATAGAACGCGCCGAGCGCCACGAGGAAGAACGCCGAGCGCGGGCCGAGGCCGAACACGATCATGGACAATGGCAGCCAGGCCGTGACCGGCACCGGGCGCAGCACCTGCAGCACCGGATCGAGCAGGGCGCGCGCCAGCCACACCCGGCCGATCAGCAGGCCGAGCGGCAGCGCCACGGCCGCGGCCAGCAGGAACGCGCCGTACACGCGGGACGCGGACGCGAGGAGGTGGGTCAGCAGCATCCCGCTGAACGCATCATCGTTGATCCCGCCGACGCCCAAGTCCCACAGCGCCCACCCGACCTCGCCCGGCGCCGGGATCAGCCGGTAGCCGCTGCCGCGGGTGGACGCCCACCAGCCCGCGAGCGCCAGCAGGGGCAGCGCCATGGCGAGCGGCAGTTGCAGCCGGGTCAGGCGGGGCGGCGTCACGACGCGGCCGCGACCTCGTCCGAGAAGCGCGGGTCGAGGAATGCGAAGTCGGGCAGCGCGCGGATCTGCTTCGCGTCCAGCATGTGCTGGGCGTAGGTCTTGGCCTGGCCGACCATCTCCGGCGTCATGCGCCAGTTCAGCTCGACGTTGGGCAGGGAGACGGCGATGGCGTCCCGCTTCTGGCCGAGCTTGGCGACCGTCATCGCGATCATCTCGTCCTGGTGGCTTGTGGCGAACTCGGCCGCCTTGCGCTGCAGGCCCACCACCGTCCGCACCAGCTCCGGACGCGCCGCCACGGTGTCCCGATGGGTGGCGAGGATCTGGTTCAGGCTGCCCATGGGGGTGGAGTAGGGATACTCGACGACCTTGCCGATCCCCGTGCTGACGGACACGCCGGGCGCCGGCTCCGCCCCCACGTAGGCATCCACGTCGCCCCGTGCGAGCGCCGCGTGCATCTCGCTGAAGCTGACGCGCACGGGGGTAATGTCGCGGACCGACATGCCTTCCATGCGCAGCCGGTCCAGGATGAACACCTCCTGGGTGGAGCCGGGCCAGATCGCGACCCGGCGCCCGCGCAGGTCCTTCAGGCTGTCGATGGCGCCGTCCGTTCGCGCCACCACGCCCAAGCCCTTGTTGCACTCGGAGCCGACCACGGCCAGCGGCTCCCGCGCCGCCGCGCCCTGGATGGCGGCGGCGATGCCGAAGGTGCCGAAATCGATGGAGCGGGTGACGACGGCGGCCTTGCCGTCGGTGGGGCTTTCGAAGGCGATGACCTCGACGCGCAGGCCGTCCGGCACGAAGCGTTCGTAGAAGTAGGGGGTGATGGCGTGGATCAGCTTGAGGGTGCCCATGCGGACCACGGTTTCGGCGCGGACGGTGCGGGAGATGAACGGGGCGGAGAGGCCGGTCGCCAGGGCGGCGCGGCGGGTTAGGGGCATGGCGGGGGTCCTTGGTGAGAGCTTGCGTTGGGCGAAGCAAGATGGGTGCCAAGGGAGTAGGAAGCGGTGATGTCTCAACTCAGGCTTTAAATTCCAGCCCTACTCCGACATCCGGCTTACCACGACCGTATAGGATGCGGCACTGGCGACCTCATGCAGCGAAGTTCCTGACCGTTTAAGCTAAAGGCTCCGACAGCTCGAGAAACTCAAGAACGCCATCTCGGAAATAGCAAAAACTGGGCGAGCGGTTTGTGGCGAAATTCATATGCGGTGTAATTCTGTTTGCCCAACGCGATTTTTCCATGCCGATAGCCTGCCAGCCTTTTGTTACGAGTGCTTGAGCGCCGCCCGGGTAAACCGCATCGGCCAATTTTTCCCACGTCCCACAGATTGAGTCGTTGGCGTATGATGCCAACACTGCCTGCTTGGCATCTGGATAGGCCTGCTTAACCGCAGCGATGTCTCCAAGCAGCCATGCCTCACCTTCTTCGATTGCAAGACAAAAAATTGCGTCTGGCTTCGGAGAGCAGGCGTTAAGAATACCCGTTAACTCCTAAATGAATTGTTCTCGATCTTTGTTATCCAGGTCGCAAATGACTACTACACCAGCCCTGTAATCAGTCGTATACTTAGCAAATGCCTGTCCATATCCTTTAAGTAGGCGTGTTAACTGATTTAATAGAACTCGCTTACTTGGATCAGTAGATTTGTTCAAGTCTTTGGGAATATGCCCAATGCCCTTATAAGCATGTACCCGAAACGTGTGGGCACCTTTTACGATGTGCTTTAGCGCGATTTCCAGAAACGCTTTCCCAGATTGATCCTCCACAAGAATCTCGAGATGCATCGGTTTAACGAGCGTCGAGATAATCAGAGTACCAGAGGCCACCCAAGGGCAGTCCTTGCGCTACCATCGATTTGACGATCTCGTCGTCGCTGGCATGTCTAACAGTCGAGAATCCATCCTTGCCTTTTTCCAAAATCCAAACTTCTTCCGGCTCCAGCGCATCGACAAAATAGGGCTGGTGTGTGGTTACGAAAACCTGCGACGTTCCCTTCTTACCAGTCGCGTGGTCGCGAAATTCTTTGGCGAGAGACTCAAGCAGTTTGTGATATAATCCGTTCTCGGGTTCCTCGATACATAGGAAAGGCGGAGGGTTGGGGTCTTCCAGTAAAAGCATATAGGCAAACACCTTCAGCGTGCCATCTGACATCTGCTGGGCATAAAAAGGGTCCTCAAATCCTCGATCATTAAAACGCAGTAGTAATCGGCCATCTGGTGTGCGTTCCGTGTCGATCTTTTCAATACCAGGAATTTTGGACGCGATGCGGTTTAAAATACTTTGGAATCTCCCCCCGTGCTCCCGCTCCATGAATTGAACAACATTTCCAAGATTGTCGCCGAGCACATTTAGGTGTTGCTGGGGGCCAGCCATGGGTAGGCTGCGGGCGGCATTCGGGGTAAAGTAACTGACGAACCAGCCCTCAATAAAACGGCGAAACGCTGAAATCCTGGGATGCTGACGCAACGCGCCGAGCGTTGCGATGCCCAATTTGCGCTTATCATCAAGTTCAACGACTTCCGACTCCCGCGACTCCTCCGCCTCCGGTTCGGCACGGATTCGTTCGATCAGTTGGCCAACATCGAAACCCGGTTTCGCGTCGTCGATGCTACTGACTTCCGTCTCTCCTTTCCAAGCGATACCGGTTCCGTTGTTTAGCAACAGAAAGGAGTACGGTCTTCCCCTCGTCTGTCTCTTGCGCCGCTGTCGCAGGCGCTCCCGCAAAACGAACGGCCGACCGGACCCGTCAAGATCGATCGCAAGTTCATAGGTGATCGGTCGAGCATCAACGTCTTCCCGATAATAGACCTCGAACTCAACAGGTTCGTTGTGGCCCTGGGTCCGGACGCGTCTGAAGCCACCTCTGCCACGAAGATCGCAGGCCTCTTCGACTCCAACTTTTAGGGCATCGGCCAGAAAGCCAAATGCATCAAACAGCGTACTTTTGCCAACGCCATTCTTGCCGATGACCGCTGTCATCGGCGTAAGTGCGGGCGCGTCTTGCTGATTCCACAGCTTGCCAACAGTCACGTCCTTCAAGGCGCGGAAGTTGCGAACCTTAAACCCTTCTATCTGCGCCATACTGGCTTAATCCTCTGCTGGGCTAGTTCGCATCTCATCACACTCGTTATCCCCGGCTCGATGGCTCGTCGAGCCGAAACTTGACTCTCGTGACATTAGCGTTGAGTTCCGTTGATTCAGACTGAGCGGGAAAAGTTTTTCATTCATCCTGCTCAATCGCCAGCAGATCAATTAATAAGAGCTTTATGGCATAACTGAAGATAGGCGTGCTTTGATGGGACAGTCAAGGCACAGTGCATTTATAGCATATAATACAACATTTGGTAG
>CALMAB010000417.1 GCA_937858325.1 uncultured Acetobacteraceae bacterium | reverse complement strand
ATGCGGACCGTGCCTGTGAAATACTCCGCCGGCCCCTTGCCGGACGGCTGCGAACCCGCGCGCTTGATCTCCATCGCCCTTCTCCTTGCCAAGAACCACCGGCGGCCGTCGCAGCCGTCCGTCAGGATCTCAGGTAAGGATGCGACGGCCGGCGATGAGTTGCTAGAACCCGCATGGGCCTATAAGCGAAGCGACTGAATGGCGCAGGACAGCCTCGACGACCTCCGCGAGAAGCCCGCCGGCACGGTCCGCATCACGACGCACGAGCACGCGGCGCGGACGGTGCTTTGGCCCGCTTTGGAGCGGCTTTTGCCGGGCTACCCGGAGATCAAGGTGGAAGTCGCCATCGACTACGGCCTGACCGACATCGTGGCCGAGCGTTGTGACGCCGGCATCCGCTCCGGCGAGACGGTGGCCAAGGACATGATCTCCATGCGCCTCGGGCCTGACCTGCGCATGGCGGTTGTGGGGGCGCCGTCCTATTTCGCGGAGCGGCCGTGTGCGTCCATCTCCCTGTCATTGCGAGGAGCGCAGCGACGCGGCAATCCAGGGGGCGGCGAGCACCGCGCTGGCGGCCCTGGATTGCCGCGCCGCAATGACGGAAGGGGCAAAGGGCCATTGGTGTTGCTGCAAAGACAGACTCGACCTCGGCACGTCCAAGCTCAATCGCCGGACAGCTTCGCCTGGGACGGCGCCACCCCCCGCGCCGGGGCGCCGGCGGGCTTCCGCATCGAACCGTTCACCTCCCGCCTTCGAGGCCACAAGCCAACTCTGCGGCTGCACGGGTGCTGTCCGCCTCGGTCGTGTTGCCCGGCGCGCGGCCAGGCATTTCCAGCAGCGAGGCCTTGATCGCGGCGGCAAGGCCGTCGGCGAACGCCTGCGCGTCCGAGGCGCCCGTTTCGACGGCGTGCTCGAACCCACGGGCCACGGCGGCGAGGCGCTCGAAGCCGAACATGCCCGCGCTGCCCGCGAGCGTGTGCGCCGCCGCGGCGAGGTCGGCCCCGGTGCTCGCAAGGGCGCCCGGCGCGTGCAGCGCGCGCAAAAGGGCTTCGCCGCGCCCGGCGATGGTTCGGAGGTGGGAAGCAAGCGCCTCCCGCGACAAAAAGGCGGCAGTGCGCCCGAAAGCGGCCGGATCAAGCACCGCCAGCTCCGAGCCGGGCACCGACGGCGGCGCGGCGTCGGCCGGGGACCCCGTGCCGTCAGGTCCGCCGCCCGCAGTGGCCACAGGCTGGTCCGCAGCCCGTCGCAGCGTCCCGTCGCCTTGTGAAAGCCCGGCTGCAGCGGCCTGCGCCACCGCGTCGCGCAGCCCGTCTGGCGTGAAGGGCTTCGCCAGGTGGCTGCCCATGCCGGCCTTCCGGCACTCGCCCACCTGCTCGGCGAAGGCTTGCGCGGTCAAAGCCACGATCGGCACCCGCCCGCGCGGGCCGGCGAGCGCGCGGATGCGGCGGGTCGCCTCAAGGCCATCCATCCCAGGCATCCGCACGTCCATGAGCACGACGTCGAAGTCCGAGGCCGCGGCAAGCCCGACCGCCTCGGCACCCCCCTCCGCACAGGCCACCTCGTGACCGGCCGCGCGCAGGAACGACCCGGCGATGTCGCGGTTCATCGCCACGTCGTCCACGACGAGGACCCGAAGCGGGTGGACCGCAGCGGCTGCCGCGGCCGCTTGCACGGCGTCCGGCAGGCCGGGCTTGTCGCGCGCGGGAGCAGCCGCTTGGGCCGATGTGGGCACCGCAAGCGGCAGCTCCAGCCAGAACACGCTGCCGCCGCCGGGGTTGTCCTCGTGGCCCATGCGCCCGCCCATCAACGCCGCGAGCCGGGCTGAAAGGGCGAGGCCGAGACCCGCGCCCTCGGCCGTGGTGGTTTCGGCGCCAAGACGCTCGAAATCGTGGAACAAGCAGTGACGGCGCTCAGCCGGGATGCCGGGTCCGGTGTCCGCCACCTCGATCCGCAGCCGGTCCCCGCCTGCCGCGAGCCGCAGCCCGACCGCGCCCGCCGTCGTGAACTTCGTGGCGTTGCCGAGCAGGTTCAGCAGCACCTGCCGCAGCCGGGTCGGGTCGGCGGTCATGCTGCCGGGCGTGCCGGGAGCCATGTCCAGCGCCAGCGCCAGCCCCTTCGCGTCCGCCGCGGGGCGTATCAGGTCGAGACAAGCGTTCGCGAGGCTGCGCAGGTCGATCACGGTTGGCCGCAGCTCGACGTGCCCTTCCTCGATCTCGGACAGGTCGAGCACGCCGTTGATCATCTCCAGCAAGTGCTGCCCGGCGCGCAGCATCGCGTCCACGCGCGTCGCCTGCGCCGCGTTCAGCCCGCCCTCCACGCGCAGCAGCTCCGCATAGCCCAGGATGCCGTTGAGCGGCGTGCGCAGCTCGTGGCTCATGCCGGCCAGGAAACGGGACTTGGCCCGGCTCGCCCGCTCCGCCCGGTCCCTTGCCCGCGCCAGATGGCGCGCCAGGCGCTCCAGCTCGGCGTTGGCCGCGCGCAGCGCGTCGGCCTGCGCCTGGCGCTCGGACACGTCGCGCGCGCTGCAGATGATGGAGGCGGGCCGGCCTTCGGCATCGCGCACGAGGCTGAAGCCTGCTTCCAACCAAACCAGGTGTCCCTGCTTGTGCCGGATGCGGTTGACTGCCCGTTCCTCCTCGGCCTCCCCGGACGCGAGGCGGCGCAGTCGGGCGTAAACCTCGTCCCGGTCGTCCGGGTGCACCGTCGCGGCCGGCTCGTGGCCGAGCATCTCCTCGGGCGCGTATCCGAGCATCTTCCGGCACGCGGGCGAGGCGTAGGTGCGGCGGAACTGGAGGTCGAGCACGGTGATCGCGTCGCTCGTGTTGTCCGCGAGCATCCGGTAGCGCGTCTCGCTTTCCTCACGCGCCGCTTCCGCGGCCCGGCGCTCGGTCACGTCGCGCGAAACCGCGACAAAGCCGTCGAGCGCGCCCGTGACCGGATCGCGCAGGACATGGGCCGTCGCCTCGACCCAGACCGTTCCGCGCTGCGGGTGCAGCACGCGGTAAACCACCGTATCCTCCTCGACCGAGCCGGCGAGGAGCCGCCGCAGGTACGCACCCAGCGCCGGGCGGTCCTCCGGGACCAAGTGCTGCTCCACCAGGCCCTTGCCAAGAAGAGCCTCGGGCGCCACGCCGAAGATGCGCGCCGAGGCGGGCGAGACGTACAGCCGCGTCCCGTCCGGGCCGGTCCGGGACACCATGTCGCTCGCGTGCTCGGTCAACAGGCGGTAGCGCGCCTCGCTCGCGGACAGCTCCGCGGTGCGCGCCTCGACCAGGCGTTCGAGCTCGTCGCGATGCCGCGCGATGGCCCGTTCCGCTTCGCGCTGCTCCGTGATGTCGGTGTTCGTGCCGAACCAGCGCGTGATCCGGCCTTCCGGGTCGCGGATCGGCACGACGCGGGTGAGGAACGGGCGGAACACGCCGTCGGCGCCTTTGAGCGGGAACGTCATCTCGAACGGCTCGCCGGTGGCCAGCGAGTGCCACCAGCGCTCGATCACCTTGGGCAGGATGTCCGGATCGTGCGCCGCTTCCCAGCCCCAGCCGTCCTGTTTTTCAGGATCGCTGCCGATGTAGTCGCGCCAGCGCCGGTTGCACCAATGGACCCGCCCATCCGCATGGGCCATCCAGCAGATCGTCGGGATGTTGTCGGCGAGCATCTGGAACTCTTCGACCCGGCGCTCGAGCTCCTCGTTCAACCCGCGCAGCGCCGCTTCGCCCTCGCGTGCCCGCTCCTGGGCCGCCACGCGCTCGGAAACATCATGCGAAAGCAGCACCACCTCGCGGACACGGCCGGCTGCGTCCTTGACGGGGTAGCCGGTCACTTCGACCCACGGCGCTTCGCCCTGGCCGAGCACCGCAGCCGCGTCGTGCCGCACCGGCGGCGCGTGCGTGACCTCCCCGGCGAAGGTCCGTTCCAGCAATGTGCGCGTGCCGTTCTGGCGCGGCTGCGGGTCTCCGAGCACGTTGTAGCTGCGCAGCGCCTCTGCAGGAACGCCGAACGCGCGCTCAAGGGCCGGGTTGACGGTGATGGTCTGCCCTGCCGGGTCGAAGACGTGGATCAGCAGGGGCGATTGTTCGAACAAGGCGCGGAAGCGTGCTTCGCTTTCCTGCAGATCGGCCAGGTGCGCGCGCTCGCGCCTGCGGCCGACCAGCACCACGACCGTGAGCAGGCCGCTTGCGGCCACGAGCACGCCGCAGGCGACCAGGCCGGCCACGGTCAGCCACTGGGCGTGGCGCTTGGCCTTGTCGCGCACGCTGAGCAGGCGGCGCTCCTCCAACCGGATGCGTTGGACCGCATCGCGGATCTGATCCGCCAGCCCCCGGCCGCGCTGGCTTTGCACCAAGCCCGTCGCGCCGTCCTCGTCGCCGGCCTGCACGTGCCTGATGATCTCGCGCAGGTGGTCGATGCGCGCGGGCACGAGGCGGCCGAGGCGGTCCAACGCGGCCTGCTGTGCCGGGTCGTCGGCCGTGAGCGCGCGCAGGCCATCGAGGTCGCCCGTCGCCCGCTGGGACGCGGCCTCGAAGCGCCCGATGCTGTCGGCGGTCCGATCCAGCAGGAAGCCGCGCCCCTCACTCGCAACCGTGGCGAGGTCCGCGTCGAACGTCGCCGCCTGCTCCAGCACCTCCAGCGTGTGCTCGACCCAGCGCGACGCCTCGCGCTGCTGGCGCGGCAGCACGGTTGCGCTGAGGGCCAGAAGAACGGCGGCGAGCAGCCCGGTCAGGCCGGCCGCGGCCAGCGACTTGCGGCCGAACCGGCGGGTCCCGTCTTGGCGGCCCGTGAGCCGGTCGATCTGCGCCCTGTCGGGCATGGCTAGGGCGCCACGGCGGATAAGGCCAGGCCTGCGCGCCGGCGCGAGGCGCAGCCGGTCACGGCGTGTTCTTCCATGCTCCTCCCCGCCGAAACATGCCGGCCGGCCTACGCAGCGGAGGGGAACACGATTTCGGCCGCACGCCGCGTCGCGGCTCTCGGCGACGACCGGAGATGGCGCTCCATGGCTGCAAGCAATGCGGGCAGGCCATCAGACTTCGCCACGACCGCGTCGAACGCGTTGCCGGTGCCTGCCGCCCTTCCGGCCAGGTGGCAGGGCGCCGAAGTGAACGCGATCATCCGGGGACGGAGGTCCTCGCTCACGAGGTTGAGGATCACTCTGCTGGTCGCAAGCCCGTCCATCTCGGGCAGCCGAAGGTCAACCAGCGCGAGATCGAAGGCGCTGTCGCGAAGCATGCGCACGGCATGGAAGCCATCCACGGCAACCTTGACCGTGAAGCCCGACGCTTCGAGGGCGAGCTTCAGGACGGACCGCTGCACCTCGTCATCCTCGACGACCAGGATGCAAGGCGGCGACGGATCGTCCTCCTTGCCATTTGCTGCCGGCCCGGCGCCGTACTCCGCCTGGTTCTCCCCAAACCCGGCGAACCCGGCGGCCCGCCGCGCCGCGGCGCCGGCGCGCACGTCGAGGTGGTGCTGGACAATGGACGCCAGCCTCCCGAGATCGACAGGCTTTGCGACGACCTCATCGAACGCGCGTCCCGGCAGCGCCTCGTCCATCAAGGAGGCCGACGCTCCGGTCAGCGCGACCAGCGCGGGGCGCGCGGCCGTGTTCACCAGGTCGCGGATCAGCCTTGCCATGGCAAGCCCGGTGATTTCCGGAAGCTTGTAGTCGCAGAGCACCAGGTCGTACTTGCCTTCCCGAACCTTCCACAAGGCGTTCAAGCCGTCCGACGCTGTCTCGACCTCCCAGCCCTGCGCGGCAAGCGTCGCGCCGAATATTTCTTGCAGCAGCGGATCGTCCTCAACGAGCAGGATGCGGACAGGCCGCGGCTGAACCTGATCTGGACCCACTACAAACCCCATTGGCGGACCTCGGCACTGGGCCGAAGCGACGTTCACAGGACTGTGATAGCATGGTTCCCAGCAGCCACGAGGCTCTGTTCTGTTGATTAATGTTCGCGGTGGGTTTCTGGCCAGCTTCCCGCCTCCTCTGGGCCTCGCTCCGGGATCAGCCGAGGCCTTGTCGGGTTGCGGCTTGGGCGGCCACGCTGTTGCCTTTGGCGTGCGCGATCGCGCATCCTTTCTGCGGACGTTCAAAGCAACGTTCCAAACAAAACGCAGGAGGAGCTTGATGTCCATGTATTCGCGCGGCGGTGCGACGCGGCGCCATGTGCTGACGGGAGCGGCCGCGGCGGCCGTGCTTGTGCGGCCGGGCGCCGGCTTGGCCAAGATGGCCATGAGCCAAGCCTAGGCGCCGCATTTCTGCCCCGGCCGACTACCTGGCGCGCCCCCATTTCCTCGCGCAAGCACGCAAGAACCTGCTGCCGGGCCAGGACCGGATCACCTTCTACAGGAACGAGCAGGAAATCCTGCCGGGCATCACCGCTTTGAGCGCGCCGGGCCACACGGTCAGCCATTCGGTGTTCATGATCAGCTCCGGCAACAGCAGGCTGTGCTACATCGGCGACCTGGCGCACCATCCGGTGCTGCTGCTGGAGCATCCGCGGACGCAGTTCGCCTTTGACACCGACCCGGCGCAGTCGGCGGAAAGCCGGGTGCGGATGATGGACATGTTCGCGGCCAACCGTATCCCGATCCTGGCCTACCACTTCGCGCGGCCGGGCGCCGGACACGTGGCCAAGGCGGGCGAGGGATACCGTTACTTCCCGATGCCGATGAACCTCGAAGGGATCAACGCCGTTTAGGACCGGCCTCTGTCATCCGGGGCGGGATCATGCGGCGCGGCCAGCGGCTACTGCCGCACGACCGGCCGCAGCTCCGCCGGCAACTGGCCGTAGTCGGCGCGGCTGACCACCGGCGGGCTGATCGGGGTCGGTCCGCTGGCCGCTTGCAGCGCGACGCCCTGGGCGCTGAACAGCAACTGCAGGAACTGCACGGCAGCCGCGTAATGCGGCGCCGTGTTCAGGATCGTGACACCCCACACCGCGTGCGTGGCGGGAATGGCGACCTTGGACGCGGTGTCGGGGAGACCGAGGCCGGGGACCACGGTGAACACCTGGCTGTAACGCCGGTTCTGGCGGGGATCGCCCAGGTTCACGGCGGACGGCAGCCGGACGTAGCGGTAGGCGGACGGGTTCGCCTGGTAGGCCGCATACGCGCTGCTCTCATAGATGATTTGATAATCGTAGCTGGTGCCGATCACGTCGGTCGTCCGGGTGATCGTGTAGTGCTCCAGAAACGTGTTGTACAAGGCGGGCTGGCCATACTGCAGCGCCGAAAGCTGGAACAGCATGTCCGCCCGGTAGCCGGTCGGGTCGAGGAAGGGGTTGGTCGCCCCGATCAGCACCCCGGGCTGCGTGACCTGCTCATGCCAATTGGCGGCGGCGCTGGGGACGGAGCCGGGCGGGTTGAACGGCGCGTCCAGCCCGGCGATGCCGTCCGCGCCGCGGCTGTCCGTGGAGTAGGCGAGCACCAAGCTGTTCTCGGCAAAGGCAATCGAGTAGTTGGCCAGACCCGCCGGCTGCAGCAGCAGGCTGATGTCCAAATAGTCGGCCGCGGCAAATACGTCGGCCGGCTCCTGGCCAACGCTGATCCGCCGGGCGGCGTCCAGGCTGCCCGCCGCTACGTCCTTGACGCAGATCCCCGTCTGCGCCGTGAACAACGCCTCAACTGCGGAAAAGGCCGCGTTCAGGCTGCCCGCGTGATAAACGATGAGCGCGTCCGGGCTGGACGCGCAGTCCGGCTGCGCGCGGGCAGGGTGCCCGGTGCCGAGCGTCAAGGCGGCCAAGCCGCCGATGGCCAGTTTCAGCATCGCGTGTCGGGTCATGGTGCCATCTTTCGCTAATGGATGCCTGGGCCAGCGCGGACCTTGCACACGCGGCGGGGTGTTGCAGTGCGGCGCTGTCACGGCTGCGCCTGGCCTGCGGGCAACGCGACCGGAATCAGCCCGTGCCGCGCCAGGATGGCTTGGCCCGGCCCGGACATCACGAACAGCGCAAAGCGCGCAGCGGCCGGGTTGGCGGACAGCACGGTCATGCCGTATTCCGGGCCGACCTCCAACTCGGGCGGCAGGGGCACGGCGGCGAGGTCCGGCAGGGTGCGGCGCAGCGTGTCCGCGCCGCTGCAATAGCCCAGCATGACGTCGGCGCGGCCCGACAGGAACACCCCCTCGCTCGCCCCCTGGCCCGGCACCAGCGGCGCCATGGAGGGGCCGCCTACCAGCTGCTGCGCCTTGCCTTCCAGCGTGGCTTGGGCACCGGGGCGCGCCTGCTCAGCGCGGGCGAACACCGCCCAAGCGTAGTCGCCGCCGGGGTCCGCGACCGGCGTGCTGGTGGCGAGCTTGATCGCCGGGTCGAGCAGGCGGTCGAGCAGGTTGGCCTCTGTCAGCCCCAGGTTTTCGCGGCCCAGCGCGCACATGCGGTTGCGCGCGAACAGCACCACGGGCGCGCCGCGCCCGGCGTCGGCCAGGCGCTGCGGCTGTCCCAGGTCGGCGGAGGCGAACAGGTCCGCCGGCTCGCCGCGCTCCAGCCGCTCGCGCAACAGGCCGGACGGGCCGTATGTGGGCTGCGCCGCGGTGCCGGGCGGCGTGCCGAACGCCGTCAGCAGGGCGCCTATCGCCCCGGTCAGGCTGCCCGCGGCGTAAACGCGCAACGGGCCGGGCGCCTCGGAAGTTTGGGCCAGCGCCGGCGTCATCGCCGGCATGAGGAGAACAGCCCCGAGCACGATGCGGCGCAGGGTGGCGGGCACCGCGGCGGCAACGGTTGTCACCGCCTTGCCGACCCGCTCGCTCGTGGTCGGCGCAGTCAGGGCATCTGTCATCGGGCCTCAAGCTCCAGGGTAGCGTCATGCTCATCTAAACATAGCGAAAGCGCCAGTGCCAGGTGCCGGTGTGAGCGGAGGAGGGAGGCAGTGCGCCGCGTGAAAGGGTGCGCGAGCCGCCGGTCAGCCGGGGGCGCTACCCCCTGCCGGGCGCTGCCGGTCCGGCAGTTCGAGCTCGAGCAGCACCGAGCCCAGGCACTTGCCGTGCGCGTCGAGCGACAGCGAGCGGGTCACGCCGCCCGCCAGCGCGCCCGGCATGACGAAGTTGAGCGCGCCAAGCCCGGGCAGCTCGTAGCGCGTCACCGCGCCGGGCAGGATCGCGGCGAAGTGCGCGCGCACCCGCTCGGCCGTGACGTGCTCGGCCAGGAAGGCGTAGTCGCCGGGGTCGTAGGCGACCACCGAGATCTGCGACGTGTCGCCCTTGTCGCCGGTCCGGGCGTGGGCAAGCTCTCGGAGCTGCATCTCAGGCCACCTCGTAGCTGACAACAGGCCGCGCCTGCTCCTGCGGGATCAGGGTGGAGACCACCGCGACGACCTGCCGGGCCGATTTCCATGCGCCCCCGCCGCCGGCGGGTCCGTTGGTGTAGAGGGGTTCCACCTCGTTGCCGACGCGCACTGCGTCCTGCATGGTTTCGGTGCGGCCGGCGACGCGGGCGCGCACCTCGGCAGGCTCGGGCCGGGCGGCATGGGCGCCCTCCCGGCGCACGGCGTCCACCC
>CALMAB010000416.1:4628-4871 GCA_937858325.1 uncultured Acetobacteraceae bacterium | reverse complement strand
GCGGTCCGGCTTCGCCGCCGCGTCACGGTTCCGGCCGGGGCGCGGCGGCGAACACCTCCCCCCGGAACAGCCGCCGCGCCGTGCGGAACACGGTCGCGAACGGCACGCGGGGGCCGTCATGGCCGGGCACCACGGTGGCCGCGACCAGGATGGAGCCGGACGGGTGGCCGATCCGCACCGGGGCGGCCGGATCGCCGCGGCGCCCACACCTGTGCGCGCCGCGCCCCCGCACCCGGCCGGCCC
>CALMAB010000416.1:0-4618 GCA_937858325.1 uncultured Acetobacteraceae bacterium | reverse complement strand
GCGGAAGACCGCGGCCGATTCCGCTTCCAGCCCGGCCGGCCCGGACAGCACGACGGCGTCGACGACCGTGATCCCCGAGGGGTGGCCAATGCGGATCGGCCCCGGACCCGGGCGTTTGAGGCGATGCGGGATGCTGCCGGGCACCTGGCTCGCCACGGCGAGGCAGAGCGCCCCGGTCAGCGGCACCGCCCGGTGCGGCTGGCCGACCGAGATCATGCGCGCCACGATGTCCACCTCGCCCGCGGCCAGGGTCGCGCCGGACAGCAGAACCGTGTCCGCCGGCGCCGACAGGAGGCCGAGCTTGGGGATGCTCACCACCCGGGCCGCCGCGTCCCCGTCCGGCGCCAGGCCCATACGCACCGCCGCCACCCGGCGCAGCATCTCCAGCCGGTCCATCAGGCCACGGTCGCGCTCGATGGCGGCCGGCGCCTCCGTGCCGGCCATGCCGAGGTCGGCGGCGGCGACGAGCACGCTCGGGTTCGCGGCGTCGATCAGGCTGACCCGGACCCGGCCCAGCCCGGGCACGTCCAGGATGTCGGCCGGGTTGCCGCCGGGGGCGGCGAAGTCCAGCCGGATCGGCGCGGCGGTGCCGGAAACGCCGTCGATGGCGAGGTCGCCCGCCGCCGCGGCGCGCCCGTCCTCCACGGGAAAGCGCGCTATGATGATCTTGCCGGTGTTGGTGTTGTGGATGCGTATGGTCGCATCGCCCTCGGCCGGCGCGGGCACCAGCCCCTCGTCCAGCGCGAAAGGGCCGATGGCGGAGGACATGTTGCCGCAGTTGCCGGCGTAGTCCACCTCGGCCCGGTCGATGGCGACCTGGGCAAAGGTGTAGTCCACGTCGGCGTCTTCGCGGCTCGGCGGCCCGACGACGCAGACCTTGGACAAGGAGGACACGCCTCCCCCCATCCCGTCGAGCTGGCGCCCGTTCGGGTCGGGCGAGCCGATGGCGGCGAGGAAGATCGGGTTCCACGCCGACCGGTCGGCCGGCAGGTCCTCGGCCCGGAACACGAGCGCCTTGCTGGTGCCGCCCCGCATGAAGACGGCCCGTGTCGAACGGAGTGCCATGGTGTCCATCCCCCCTCGGAAGCGGCCCACTGACCCAGCCGCAGGAAACCCATCCTGCGACACGGTTGCGAGGGCCTGATGAACCGTTTCCCTTGCGCGCTGAACGAAGGCAGCTAGGAGAGATGTATTCACATCACCTGATGGCAAGTACAAACAATCTTGAAAGGGCCTGCCAAGATCCGCCGTGCGGGCGCGACGTTGCACCCGGATCAACAAATGGAGTGCAATATGAGTGGCACAAACGTGGCGATGGACGTGTACCTGACTGGGCTTCGCAACCAACATGCCGTCGAGACGCAGGCAATCGGGACCATCCAGAACGAGCTGGGCCGGATGGAGCCGTATCCCGCGCTGCACGCGAAGATGCAGGAAGACAAGCAGCGGTCCGAAACGCAGGCCGCCCGCCTGGACGAGCTGCTGGCCAAGCACGACACCAGCAAGTCCATGCTGAAGGAAGCCGTGACCGGGACCGTCGCCACCGTGGCCGGCTTTGTCCATGCCGGGTCGTCGGACGAGGTGTTGAAGAACACCCTCGCGGCAATCGGCTTCAAGGCGTACGAGATCAGCTCCTACAAGGTGCTGCTCACCTTGGCGGATGCGGCCGGCGCGTCGGGGGACAAGGCGGTGCTGGAGCAGTCGATGAAGGAAGAGCAGGAGATGGGTGACTGGCTCGGCAGCCACCTGCCCGAACTCGTGCACGCCTACCTCCGGCAGAAGGCAAGCTAAAGGGCTTGGCCGGGCCGCTGGCGCTGCGTTGGGCGCCAGCGGGAGGCTTCCTCACGGCTCTTGTTCAGGATGCGCGAGCGGCCAGCAGGCAAAGCAGCGCAAGCGCTAGAATGAGCGAGAGGGTTTTCCAGAACAGCACCGGGTCTTGCTCCACCAGCGGCACCATCCTGGCGGCCGAAAAGGCCGGGTTGGGAGTCCGCAGGTCGTGAACAAGCTCTGACGCGACTTCGTACCGCTTCAGGGGCAAAGGATGGACGGCTTTCTTCAGGGCCGCGTCGATCCACCCAGGAAGGCTTGGCCGCAGGTCTTTGGCAGGACGATACCGCAAGGTCCGCTGCTGCGGCTTGGTGCGCAGCCTCGCGGCGTCGGCTCCGTAAGGCAGTCGCCCCGCGAGCATCTGATGCGCGGTGACGCCCAAGGAGAAGATGTCGGACCGCGGCGTCGCCGGGTCGCCGAGCAGGCACTCCGGCGCGGTGTATTGGACAGTTCCCAGTTGCTCCGCCCCGTCGAGGTCCGGTTCCAACTCGATGACGCCGGCAACCTTCGTCGAGCCGAAATCGATGATCTTCGCCGTGCCGGCCGCATCGACCATGATGTTCTCCGGCCGCAGGTCCTGGTGCACCATCTCCTTGCGGTGGAACGCCGCCAAACCGCGGGCGACCTGCTCGACCAGGCGGCGAACGGTTTCCAGCTCGGGGTTCGGGTGGTCGAGCATCCACTGCGCGAGCGTCTGCCCGTCCACGTGCTCCATGACGAGATAAAGGTGGCTGCGCCTGCGGGTCTGCGGATGGACCTTGAGGACGTGCGGGCTGTCGAGCCGCCGGGCGATCCATTCCTGCATCATGAACCGCTTGAGGTAGACCGGGTCATGGCACCCGTCGATGGAGGGCGTCTTCAGGACGACCACGGCGCCGGTCTCGATGTCGGAGGCCAGGCAGACGTGGCTCCGGCTGCTGCCGTGGATCGTCCTCAACCCCTTGTAGCCGTCGAACACCATGCCGGCCTCCAGGGGCGGCGCGGGGGGCAGGTCGCCGATTGGATCGAGCAGGCTGTCCGGCCCGCCGAGCGGCACGGCGTCGATCCGGACGATCTGGATCGTCAGGTTGTCCGGGCTGCCCGCGGCGAAGGCCTTCTCGGCGATCCGCTGGGCTGCGCCGTCAAGGTCGTCCGGGCTGGCCGCGATCTCGCCCGTGATCGCGTCGGCGCGGAGGTGGTCGTGCACGCCGTCGGTGGTCAGGACGAACACGTCCCCCGGCTCGATCCGGACCGCGTGGTAGTCGATCTCGACGTGCGGGTTGATGCCCAGCGCGCGGCCAAGATAGGACTGCTCCGAGGACACGGCCACGCGGTGGTCCTCCGTGATCTGCTCCAGGGACCGCCCGGCGACCCGGCAGACGCGACCATCGCCGACATGGAAGACGTGGGCGGTCCCGGCCTTCAGGACCAGCGCGCTGAACGTGCAGACATAGCCCTTGTCGCGGTCAAAGGCGTATTGGCTGCGGCGCGTTCCGGCATACAGCCAGGAGTTGGCCGCCGCGATCATGCGCTGCGCGGACGTCTTCACCGACCACGCTTCGGAGGTGCAGTAGTAGTCCGACAGGAAGCTCCGCACAGCCGCGACGCTGGCCGCCCCGCTGACGCCGCTGCTGCTGCTGCCGTCCGCCACCGCGACCGCGATGCCCTTGGTGCTGAGCGCCGGCTCCGCGGGGATCAGGGCGCCGTGGAAGTCCTGGTTCGCCGCCTTGCGGCCCCGGCTGGAATGCTGGCCAACCGAGACCGCGAGCGTCCGGCTCAGCTCAAACGGCCACCCGCTTCCGCCCCGTCTTCACGTGGGTGGAGTAAAGCGTCAGGCCGGTGAAGGCCAGGCCGCCGACCAGGTTGCCCAGCACCGTGGGGATCTCGTTCCAGATGAAGTAGTCCCCAATCGAGAAGTTGCCGCCCATGAGCAGCCCCGAGGGGAACAGGAACATGTTCACCACGGAATGCTCGAAGGTCATGGCGAAGAACACCATGATCGGCATCCACATGGCGATGACCTTGCCGCTGACGGTGGTCGAGATCATGGCGCCGACCACGCCGGTCGAGACCATCCAGTTGCAGAGCATCCCCCGGATGAACAGCGTCAACATGCCGGCCGCCCCGTACTTCGCGTAGCCGAGCGTGCGGGCCTCGCCGATGCCGGCGATCACCGTGCCCACCTTGTCGGGCGGGGTGGAGAAGCCGAAGGTGAAGACGATGGCCATCATGAAGGCGACCGTGAGCGCCCCCAGGAAGTTGCCGGCGAAGACCAGCGCCCAGTTCCGCAGCACGCCGCCCACCGTGACGCCCGGGCGCTTGTCGATCAGCGCGAGCGGGGCCAGCACGAAGACCCCGGTCAGCAGGTCGAAGCCCAGCAGATAGAGCATGCAGAACCCGACCGGGAACAGGATGGCCCCGATGATCGGATAGCCGGTCTGCACGGTGACGGTGACGGCGAACACGGCGGCCAGCGCCAAGAGGGCGCCCGCCATGTACGCCCGGATCACCGTGTCGCGGGTTGACATGAAGATCTTGGACTCCCCTGCGTCCACCATCTTCGTGACGAACTCCGAAGGAATGAGGTAAGCCATGGAGACATCCTTGCCGCAGCGCGTGACGTGCTCAGTTTCTATGGGCCGAATGGAACCGCAGCAATGAAGCAATCCCCGGTAATTCGCACTTCTAACCGGGAAACGACCTTTAAACAGGCACGCCGCGCAGCAATGCCTCAAGCTGTGCAGTTCGCGTCGAGGTCAGGATCGCCGGCCCGGACCCAAAGCCGGCGCAGGCCCCCGCCGCGGCCCAGCAC
>CALMAB010000415.1 GCA_937858325.1 uncultured Acetobacteraceae bacterium | reverse complement strand
GAAGAGCAGCGCTTCCAGCTTTCTCAGCTCCGACTCGGCCTTCTCCACTTTGGTGAACGCACGCTCGGCGTCTTTGTCTATTTGCTGGATTTCCTTCTGGATTTCGAGTTTTTCCGGAAGCAAGCGCGTTTTATTTATTCTGGTCCGCGCCTTGCCGATCTCGCCTTTCGTTTCCTCGATGACCGCCTTCAGTTCCGCGAAGTGCGTGCGCTGCTCGGTCAGCTCACGCATGTGGTCGAGCGTGGTGCTCAGGTTGGCCTTCAACGTTTCCGCCCGCAGGCGCAGCAGCAGGTTCTCGGCCGTCATGACGCCAAGACCTGTGCCGACGACCGGCAGAGCCTCATCGCTTCGCGGCTGACCGCCTCCGGGCTGGCGCCCGGCGTCAGGCGCTGCATCCATGCCGCGGTGAGCAGGTCGCGCATCGAAAACGCCGCCGGCAAGGCTTGCCCGGCGCCGCCGAGCGCCGGCGCCAGGATTCGCGCCCCACTCCAGCCCGCGTAGCGCGCGCCGCCGACACCCTGCACCAGGTGCCGGGTGAAGGTTGCGGCATCGTCGCGCACCTGCGCTTCGTCGGCGATGGCCTTGGCGCGGTCGCGATCCTCCTGTCCCAACGCCGCCAGCCAGAACGCGTCCAGGGCGTCCAAGGCGGCGGTGAAGTCGCCCACGCTGCCCGTTTCCCCGTTCATCTGGCGAAGCACGGTCATCATGGCGGCAAAGCGCTTGGCCGGCGCAGGGTGGCTGGAGGCATCGTTCAACGCATAGGCCAGGTCGAAGCGCAGCAACACGCAGGACAACGGGTAGCTCGGTCCAAGCACGAACGTCGCGAAGCAATCGGCAAACAATTCCTGCAGGTGAGCGCGGACCATGTTGCTTTGCCGGCTCTCCCGCGAGCGCGCGTCGAGCTTCTCGGCGATGCGGGGGCCGCGGCGGCCGTCCGGGCCGGCGACCGTCATGCGGTAGGTGGCGAAATGGCCGTACTCGTGCGCGGCGACCGCAAGGTTCCAGATTCCGGCGGGCGGGAAGCGCAGGCGGATCAGCTGCACCACCTCGGAAAAGGACTCGCTTTCCGCCAGGATGGTGAAGCGGCGCCAGCCAAGCTCGCAATGCCGTTCGATCTCGTCGAGCAGCAGGTCGGCCGCCGCGCACAGCCCGCCGTCGATGCCGGCGGCCCGGGCGCGGGCGCCTTGCAGGAACGCCAGGCCCTCCTGCAGCAGCGGCGCGCACTCCTTCTCCAGCTTCGCCACGATTGACCAGCTTTCTTTGGTGGCGGCAGCGGCGATGTCTTCGCGCTTGGCGGCGAGACGGTCACGGCAGTCGCGGAGGCCGGCCTTGAGCTGGACCTGCATGCGGCTGCGCAGCATTTGGTCCATCTCCGTCGATGTCATCGCGCACATCGCCTGCTTCAGCCTGGCGTCGAGCGCGTCCAGCCGTGCGGACAGGATGCGCGCCGGGGCCATGTTCTCCGAAGTCATGGCTTGGGTGGTCCGGACTGCGCCTGCTCCACGACCTGCTCCACCCCTGTCGTCCAGCCGAGCACCTGCCGGGAGCCGACGTAATCCATCCCGACCAGGAGCGCGGTCGCCGCGACGACCAGGTAGGCGCCCGCGACGACGACCGGCAGCCACAGCGCCGCCGCGGCGATGAAGGCCAGCACCCCGGCCGCGAAGCCGATCCCGGCCACGATGCCGCTCAGCAGGCGGATGCGGTCAGCGTGCTCGGTGGACACGGCAAGCAGTTCGCCGCTGGCACGGTCGAGCGCTTGGACGCCCACGGACGGCGCCGCGAGCAGCCCATCGATCCGGGCGCGGACCGCGGGCACGCCGAGCAGCCGAGGGATAGCCGGCGTGGTCCAGAGCTGCTGTGACGTGCGTTACACCTGTTGATGCCGGTGACGAAAGCCGTCAATCCAAGAGCCGAACGCCGTGCTGACGACCCCTGGATTGCCGCGTCGCTGCGCTCCTCGCAATGACGCACAAACCATGGAAGCAAACGGCCGCTGGCATCACGCCGCCAACGACCAACCGCTCCTGCCCGATCCGCCGCCGCCATATCGTGCCCGTTTCCTTCTCCCCCCACCTCCGCCCCAAAGCATTGGGCAGAAGCAACGCAGCTGCGGACCCTCCGGGCGTTCCGTCATCGCTGCCGCATGTTGCACGACCGAATGCACCATCTTGCGCAACGGCTGGGGACACCTGCAAACGGCGCTTCGCAATCGGCGACCTGTTCGCTGGAGCCTACAAATCCGCACAGAACACGGCCGGCCGCATGTCCATCTTCGATTGGATAAGCGTTCCCGAAATGGTTTGCTGGAACAACGAAACAGCAAGCGCGGATCGATGACCCAGGACCAGCTCGACGCCAGCATCGATCACCAGGCGCCACCACCGCCCCCCGTCACGGAAGTCGATCCGGCCGACACGTGCCGGCCCTTTCCGCCCGGCGTACGCATCGGTGCCCGTTTCCAGGCCGCCTTGAACGCGGCGCTGTGGCAGAACCACGTGCCGTTGCTGTCCGAACTGTCAGTGGCCAACGCGGGCGAAGGGTCGTTGGGGGACGTCGAAATCGAGCTCGGCTGCCAACCACCTGTCCTGCGCTCCCGGACATGGCGGGCTGCAGGACTGGCGCCCGGCCAGATCCGAACCTTCGACGACCTCGACGTTCCCGTCGATGGGTCCTTCCTGTCGGGCTTGTCGGAGGCGACCCGCGGCACGGTATCCCTTGTTGCCCGCTGCGGAGGCGAGCTTGTCGGCGCGTTCACGCAGGACATCCGCATCCTGGCCCACAACGAGTGGGGCGGCACGGCCGGCATTCCCGACATCCTCGCCGCCTTTGTCCAGCCGAACGACCCGGCGGTTGCCCGCATCATCCACGACGCCTCCGACCTGCTGCGGGCCGGCGGCAAGGCAGACTCGTTCGAAGGCTACCAGGGAAGCAAGACCCGCGTTTGGGAGCAGGTGCAGGCGATCTGGAACGCGATCTGCCGGATGGACGTGCGCTACATCAACCCGCCACCGTCCTTCGTCGGAGGCGGCCAGCGTATCCGCACGGCACGGCAGATCGGCGAGGAGCGCCTGGCGACCTGCCTCGACCTGGCGGTGCTGTTCTGCTCCTGCATGGAAGCGGCCGGGCTGCGGCCCTTGGTCGTGCTGCAGCGGGAGCACGCCTTTGCCGGCGTGTGGCTGTCGAAGGGCGATTTCGGGACGTCCACCGTGGACGACGCGCCGGGGCTGCGGACGCGGCTGAAGCTCGACGACCTCAAGCTGTTCGAGACAACGGGCGCGACCCACGCCCGCAAGCCCAGCTTCCAGCAGGCGACGCTCGCCGGCGCGGCCCATGTCGAGCCGGAGAACGACGCCGAGTTCGAAGGTCTGATCGACATCCACCGTGCCCGCCAGCGGCGGATCCTGCCGTTGGCGAGCGCCGCGGCCGGTTACGCGTTCCAGGCCGGCGCCGAGGCGGCCGAGGCCGCGCTGCCGGTCATCGAGGATGCGCCGCCGTTGCGCGACGACACGTCGGCAGCCGAGGAAGCGCCGCCCGCGACGGCGGAGGACCGGCTGGCGCGCTGGCGCAAGCGGCTGCTGGACCTGTCGGGCCGGAACCGGCTGCTGAACCTGCCAGCGTCCAGCCGCCAGGTGCTGTGGGTGGACTGCCCCGATCCGGCCAAGCTCGAGGACCGGTTGGCGGAGATGCGCGGCCGGGGCCGCGCCGCCCCGCTGAAGTTCCGCTCCTGGCCTGACCTGATGACCGGGGCCGACCCGCGCAGCGCGGCCCTGCACCGCAACCGGCTGCAGGAAGACGCCAACCTTTCCTTCGCACGGGAGGCCATGGCCAAAGGCGAACTGGTGGTGGGCCGGGACGAGGCGGCGCTGCAGGCCGCCCTGACCGAGATCTACCGCAAGTCGCGCGCCGACCAGCAGGAAGGCGGCTCGAACACGCTGTTCCTGACGATCGGGACCTTGCTGTGGACCCAGAAGGATCGCGACGCGCCTTACCGGGCGCCGCTGATCCTGGTGCCGGTCGTGCTCGAACGGCCGAGCGTGCGGTCCGGGTTCGTCCTGCGGGTCCACGACGACGAAACGCGGCTGAACTCGACGCTGCTCGAGATGCTGCGCCAGGAGTTCGCGATCCGCTTCCCGACGCTGGAAGCCGAGCGGCCGCCGGAGGACGAGGCCGGGTTCGACGTGCCTGCCATCATGGACACCTTCCGGTCGAAGCTGCGCGACATCCGGGGCTGGGAGGTCCGGGACGAGGTGGCGCTCACCACCCTGTCGTTCACCAAGTTCCTGATGTGGAAGGACCTGGCGGACCGAGCCGACGCGCTGCGCGGAAACGAGGTGTCGCGGCGGCTCATGGACGGGCCAGCCCCCGAGGGCAGCAACGGGGACCAGGGACGCGGGGACCAGGGAAGCGGGGCATGGG
>CALMAB010000414.1 GCA_937858325.1 uncultured Acetobacteraceae bacterium | reverse complement strand
CTGCTGCCGGTCAAGCACGGCGACCGGACCGAGACCGCCCCGGCGCTGGCGCCGCACATGGCGCGGGCAGGTGCGGCGCTGCTGGTCGCGGCGGACTGGCTGGTGCCGGTGCCGCTGCACCGCCGGCGCCTGCTGTCCCGCCGCTACAACCAGTCGGCGCTGCTGGCCCAGGCGCTGTCGCGGTTGTCCGGCCGGCCGGCGGTGCTGGACGGGCTGCGCCGCACCCGCGCCACGCCGTCGCTCGGCCACAAGACCGGCACGGAGCGCCGGGCGGAGGTTTCGGGCGCCTTTGACGTGCGCCCGTCGCGCCGGGGGCGGATCGCGGACTCCCGGGTGCTGCTGATCGACGACGTGATGACCTCCGGCGCCACGGCGGATGCCTGCGCCCGCGCGCTGCTGGCGGCGGGCGCGGCCCGGGTGGACGTGCTGGTGGCGGCGCGCGTGGCGGATGCGCGGCTGGAATAGCTTGCACGCCGCCCGGCGGCACCCAATCCTTGTGGCACCCATGGAGAAAGCGATGCCGAAGGTCGAAATCTACACCCAGCCCTGGTGCCCCTATTGTTCCCGCGCCGTATCGCTTTTGCAAAAGAAGGGCGTGCCGTTCCAGGAGATCGACGCGCCGCACGGCACGCCGCAGCGCGAGGAGGCCATCGCACGCTCCGGCCAGACAACGGTGCCGCAGGTGTTCATCGACGGCCGCCACGTCGGCGGCTGCGACGACCTGATGGCGCTGGACCGCGCCGGCAAGCTCGATCCCATGCTGTCCGCGGCATGAACTTGCGATGCGGCGCCGCCTCGCCATTTGGGGATGGCGGGGCGACGCCCGCTGAGGGCCAGGGATGATCCATTACCAGCTGCGCTGCAGCGCCGACCACCATTTCGACGGCTGGTTCCGGGACAGCGCCGCCTTTGACGCGCAGGCGGAGCGCGGCCTGGTTTCCTGCCCGGCCTGCGGCGACACGACCGTGAACCGGGCGCTGATGGCGCCGCGGATCAAGAAGGGCGCCGCCGTGGTGGACGCGTCCGGCGCCCCGGACGCCGTGCCCGCCCCCGCCGCGCCGGAAAAGGCCGGGGTGGCGGTGCCCGACCACGTGCGCGCGATGCTGCAGAAGCTGCGCGCCGAGGTCGAGCGCAACTGCGACTACGTCGGCCCCGGCTTCGCCGACGAAGCCCGGCGCATCCACCGCGGCGAAAGCGACAAGCGCGGCATCTACGGCGAAAGCACGCCCGAGCAGGCGGAGGCCCTGGCCGACGAGGGCATAGAGGTTTCGCGCATCCCTTGGGTACCCAGGGCGGACGGCTAAGGTTCGGACCCAACCAGCCTGACGCGAGCTTTCGCTTCCAGGCCCTTAGCGGAACTCAGGATGAGCCGTTGAGGCTCATCGGCCGCAGGCTGCCTGGGAAACGTTGAACAGCGCCCTGACCCAATTCAGGAAGGCGCCGTAGGGACGGCCGAGTGCCAGCATCATGATCGTGGCTCCAAGGACCCCAGATAGCAGTCCTCCTCCTGACGCTCCGCTGACCGCGATGATCGCCGCGTAGATCGGAACCTGGAAGCCCACCAGCGCAAGGCTGTCCCAAAGCACCTGCGATAGGCGGCCTGCCCGGGCGTGCTGCATGATCCAGTCACGCCAGATACCATACGGCCGCGCGACGGGAACCATGAGGACCGCTTCCAGCACCCGAGCGTGGAGTACCTGCTCCCAGGTCAGGCCCGCGACGAAACGCTCGTTGACAATTCCTGTCGTCGTGAAGAACAGGATCAGGGCTGTGGTGTCAGCGATGAAGGCGCGGCGACGCGGTTGGGTCTGAAAAGAAACGGGCATCCTGGGTGACGTCCAGCGAAATCGCGCATCGAAATGTCAAGACACGTCTGCCATCGCTTGCTCCGTGCCGTCAGCGACGGCAACGGATCACGAAACCCCAGCCCCGGCAATGCCTTGGTTCGGTTCACACTTTAAGGAGCCGGACGGCTAACCCCCCGGCCGGCGCTCCAGCATGGCGATGTAGTTCACCGCCAAGTCCGTGCCTGCGCGCCATTGCCGGGCACGTAGGTCGAACACCATGCCGCTGATGTCCGCCACGCGGAACCCGGCGCCCTTGCCGTAGGCGCCCAGTTCCGCCGGGGTAACGAAGCGCTGCCAATCGTGCGTGCCGACCGGCAGCAGGCGCAGCAGGTACTCCGCCCCCAGCTTGGCCACCGCGAGCGAGCGCAGCGTGCGGTTCAGCGTCGAGATGAACAGCAGACCGCCGGGTTCGACCAACTGGGTGAGCAGGCGGAGAAAGGCGGCCGGGTCGGCCACGTGCTCGATCACCTCCAGCGCCGTCACAGCGGGGAATTGCGCGCCCTCCGCCACCAGGTCCTCGGCCGTGCCGACGCGGTAGGCGAGCGGCAGGCCGCGGCCGTCCGCGTGCGCCATCGCCGCCGCCACGGCGTCCCCCGCGGCGTCCAGGCCGAGCACGTCGTGCCCCAGCCCCGCCAATGCCTCCGCCGCCAACCCGGCGCCGCAGCCGAGGTCGAGCAGGCGCCCGCCGC
>CALMAB010000413.1 GCA_937858325.1 uncultured Acetobacteraceae bacterium | reverse complement strand
ATACATGTCCGCCTGGCGCACGGCGCAATGCGCCAGCGCGGCCTTGGCCAACCGCGCCCGCGCCAGCGCCAGCATCGCCCGGCTGGCATCCACGCCCAGCCCGGCCGAAATCCGCGGCGCCAACAGCTCCAGCATCCGTCCGGTCCCGGTGCCGATGTCCAGCATCCGGCCGAGACGCGGGCCGGGCAGCAGGCGCAGCACCGCCGCCTCCACGGCGGCGGCTGGCAGGTCCAAGGCCCGCATCTCGTCCCAATCCGCGCCCTTGCGCCGGAAACTCTCGGAAGCGATGCGCGCCCGCTCCGCCAGCACACGGGCGGCGCCGCGGCGGTCGGCGGACAGCACCGGGTCGTCCTCCGGCAAGCGGGCCAGCACATCCCGGATCAGGCCGGCGTCGGACGGCAGCCCGAACCACACGTTGGCACCCTCCCGCACCCGCGCCAGCAGACCGGCGTCGCAGAGCAGCTTCAGGTGGCGGGACAAGCGGGGCTGGCTTTGACCGAGGATCTCCGTGAAATCCATCACGCAGAAAGCGCCCCGGGCCGCCAGGGCGAGCAGCCGCAGCCGAGTCGGCTCGGCAGCAGCGCGCAGCGCGGTCAAAAGTGCGTCCATCGCTTGCTTCTAGTATAAAGACATCCTTATGTCCATGCTATGACCCCCACGTTTGATGGCCGAATCCCCGTCGCGTTCGGTTCCCGTCAGGATGCCCAAGAAGGCGACGTCGTGCTGGCCGGCGTGCTGGACGGGTCGCCTGGGCACGACTTGGTTGCGGCGCCTGGACATGGCGCCGGCTGCGCCTGTTGCGTGGCGCGCACCCCGGCCGCGCAGGCGTTGGGCCATCTGTTCACGCAACGGACACGGGGGGAGGTGGCGTTTTTTCGCCGGGTCCTGGTCGAAGGGCAGGAGTTGGAGGCAGCGGTCAGGGCAGCCTTGCAATCGGACCCGGTGGCCGCGGCGCGGTTCCGCATCGCCTGAGCACCAGGCCGCGGGGCTGCCTACTCCGGGATGTCCGTATCGCCGCGGCCGAGGGCACGCTGCATGTAAACGGTATCGACCCACCGCCCGAACTTGAACCCTGACCCGCGTAGCAGCCCAGCGCGCTGGAAGCCCAGCGAAGCGTGCACCCCGATGGAGCCGACATTTTCCGAGTCGCCGATCACTGCGACCAGCTGCCGAAAGCCTGTGGCCGTCGCGTCCGCGAGCAGTTGCTGCACCAAAGCCTTGCCGACTCCTTGGCCGCGCACGTCCTCGCGCACGTAGATGCTGTCCTCGGCGGTGTAGCGGTAAGCCGACCGGTCGCGCATCTGCGTGAAGTAGGCGTAGCCGAGCACCCCCGTCGCGTCGGTCGCAACCAGGAACGACCAACCATGGTCAACGATGTCCTGGTAACGTTCCTGCATCTCCTCGACGGACGGCGGCACCTCCTCGAACGTGCCGGCGCCATGCAGCACGTGGTGGGCATAGATGGCCTGGATTTCGGGGATGTCGGCGGCGGCGGCGGGGCGGATGTCCATCATTTCGTCTTAACGGGCTATCAGGACGCAAACCAGCCGCATCCTAACAAAGTTTAAACGCAAAAAAATTTATAATGACGGCGCAAGGGAGGTTCAACCGCATCATTTCTTCCCAAACCGGTGCGGCTGTGTGCTATGCGGTCCGCGTCCAGCAAGCGGGCCGCCGCTTGCTGGACGTGTGTGAGACAAGGAAATTTTTGTGGATCAACTCACCTCGACTGCTTCCGCCAACGACGCGCCCTCGCTGATCAATGCCGGAACGATCGGCGGCGACCGGCCCGGCGCCGGCCCGCAGACCCGTCTGATGGCGGTGATCGCCGTGGCGCGCCACCATGGGCTTGACCTGCACCTTGAGGACTTCCGCCCCGCCTTGAACGAGACGGTGCCCTCGCCGGCCTCGCTGGCCGCCTGGGCGCGCGACCAAGGCTTGTCGGCCAAGGCGGAGCGCGTGCGCTGGAAGCACCTGTTCAAGCTGCAGGGCAGCGAGCGCCCGGCGTCGCCCGTGGTGCTGCTGCTCAAGGATGGTGGCGCCGGGCTGCTGGTCGGCAGCGACGCCGCCCGCAACGTCATCTGGATCAGGGACCCCGCCGCTTCCTCCAGCGATCCCGCGATCCCCGTGGACGAGCTGCGCTTGTCCCAGGCCTGGGACGGCGAGGTCTTGCTGATCCGCCGCCTGCGCGGGGATGGGGAGGGGGAGCAGCGCTTCTCGCTCGCCTGGCTCATGGGCCTGGTCGCCAAGGAGAAGTGGTCGCTGCGCGACGTCAGCATCGCCTCCATCACGCTGAGCGCGCTGACCATCATCCCGCCGCTGCTGGTCATGACGGTCGTGGACCGCGTGGTGACCCACCACAGCCTGTCCACGCTGGTGCTGCTCAGCACCATCCTGCTCATCACGACGATGTACGAGACGCTGCTTGGCTATGCCCGGCGCGAGCTGGTGCAGGTCGTCTCGACCCGGGTTGACGCCCGCCTGCACCTGCACGTGTTCAACCGGCTGCTCGGCCTGCCGCTCGACTACTTCGAAAAGAACCCGGCCGGGCAGATCAATTACCGCCTGATGCAGGTTTGGAAGATCCGTGAGTTCCTGACCGGGAAGCTGATGGGCACCTTCCTGGACATGTTCACCTTGGTGTTCCTGGTGCCGCTGCTGTTCTGGATGGAGCCGACGCTGGCGTGGATCGTCTTGGTCTGCGCCGTGGTCATCGCGCTCGTGATCATGGCGTTCCTGCCCGCGCTGCGGAAGGTGATCGGCAAGATGACGATTGCCGAGTCCGAGAAGGCCAGCACCATGGTGGAGACGGTGCACGGCATCCGCACCGTGAAGTCGCTGGCGTTGGAGCCGCAGCGTCGGTCCGAGTGGGACGAGCGCACCGCGAAGGCCGGGAAGCTGAAGCTGCAAGCCGGCCGCCTCGCCAACTGGCCGCAGACGATCATCAACCCGATCGAGTCGTTCATCCAGCGCGGCGTGATCATGATCGGCGCCTACATCGCCATGCAGGACACGAGCGGCATCGCCGTGGGCGGGCTGGTCGCGTTCATGATGCTGGGCAGCCGCGTCACCCAGCCGCTCGTCGGGCTGGCGCGCTTGATCGAGGATTTTGAGGACGTGCGCGCTTCCATCGGCCAGGTCGCGATGGTGCTGAACAACCCCAACGAGACCGCAGCGATGCAGGGCGGGCTGCGCCCGAAGTTCCAGGGCGACGTGACCTTCGAGGGCCTGACCTTCACCTACCCCGGCGCCAAGCTGCCGGCGCTCGACAAGGTGAGCTTCGAGGTCCCGGCCGGCACCATGCTGGGCGTCGTCGGGCGCAGCGGATCGGGCAAGAGCACCATCACCCGGCTGCTGCAGGGCATCAACCGCGAGTATAGCGGCTTCCTCAAGATCGATGGCGTCGAGTTGCGGGAGATCAACCTGACCCACCTGCGGCGGAGCTTCGGCGTCGTGCTCCAGGACAACTTCCTGTTCCGCGGGACGGTGCGGGACAATATCACGGCAGGGCGCCCGGGGCTGACGCTGGAGGACGTGATCAAGGCGTCGCGCTTGGCCGGGGCGGAGGAGTTCATCGAGCGCCTGCCCCAGGGCTACGACACCTGGATCGAGGAAGGGTCGGCCAACCTGTCCGGCGGGCAGCGCCAGCGGCTGGCCATTGCCCGCGCGGTGATCGCCGACCCGCGCCTGATGA
This sequence comes from uncultured Acetobacteraceae bacterium, assembly GCA_937858325.1. Taxonomy (GTDB): domain Bacteria; phylum Pseudomonadota; class Alphaproteobacteria; order Acetobacterales; family Acetobacteraceae; genus CAHJXG01. The sequence goes on along the minus strand of CALMAB010000413.1, from coordinate 5,471 downwards.
TCCTGGACGAGGCCACCAGCGCTCTCGACCCCGAGAGCGAGGCGTTGGTGAACGCCAACCTGACGCGGCTCGGCAAAGGGCGCACGATGGTTATCGTGTCCCACCGCCTGTCGTCCCTGGTCGATTGCAACCTGATCCTGGTGATGGACAAGGGCACCGTGGTTGACCTTGCGCCGCACCGCGTCCTGCTGGAACGCTGCGCGATCTACAAGATGCTGTGGTCGCAGCAGAACCGGCATCTCGACGGGGCCATGGGCCGACCGCCGCCGCTCGTGCCGGTGCTCGCCCAAGGCGATTGAAACAGCACCGGACTTGACTTGCCGACCGGCGAAAAGAACACAGGCGGCTTGCGTGGCCGCTAGACGGAGAAGCCCATGGCTCAACTGACCCTGCGCAACTCGGACAAGGCGAACGGCATCGCCTTGCCGGGGCTGCTGGAGTTCCACTCGCCCACGGCCGCGCTCACGGTTGCTCCGGTCTTGCACGGCGCGCGCGGCACCGTTTGGGTGGTTTGCTCCTTGGCGGCGGCTTGCATCGGCGCGGCGGCCTTGATTCCAATCGACAAGGTGGTCACCAGCCAGGGCAAGATCGTGGCGCAGTCGGCCACCAGCGTCGTGCAGCCCTTGGAAACGGCGATCGTCCGTTCGATCGACGTCAAGGAAGGCCAGGTGGTGCGCAAGGGCGACCTGCTCGCCAGGCTCGATCCCACCTTCGCCACCGCCGATGCCAGCGCGCTGGAGTCCCAGGTTGCCAGCCTGGCGGCGGAGGTCGAGCGTTTGCAGGCCGAGGCGTCCGGCTTGACCTACAAGCCGAAGGACGGAAGCCCGCTTTCCGTGCTGCAGGGGGCCATCTTCCTTCAGCACCAAGCCGAGCGCAGCTTCAAGAACGAGAATTACAACCAAAAGATCAACAGCTTGCAAAGCCAGATCCAGCGGGCAGTTGCGGACAAGGAAGCCTATGCCGATAGGCTGAAGGTGGCCGAGGAGCTGGAGCGCAAGCGCATCGAGTTGGAGCGTCTGCAGGTCGGCAGCCAGATCAATCGTCTAGCGGCGACGGACAGCCGGCTGGAAGTCAAGCGCGGGCTGAGCAACGCGACCAACCAGGTGGAACAGGCGGCGCGCGACCTGCAAGCCATGCAGGCCGAGCGCGATGCCTACAACCAGCAATGGCGCGGCCAGGTCAGCCAGGACCTGACGGAACAGGGCCGCAAGCTGAACGACGCGCGGGAAAACCTGAACAAGGCCGACCTGCGGCGGCAGTTGGTCGAGGTGCGGGCGGAACAGGACTCGGTCGTGAACAACATCGCCAAGGTGTCGCCCGGCTCGGTGCTGCAATCGGGTGAGCAGTTCCTGACCCTGGTACCGTCCGATACGCCCTATGAGGTGGAGGCCAACGTGGCCGGCATGGATGCCGGCTTCGTGCATCCTGGGAACACGGTGACGGTCAAGTTCGACACATTTCCCTTCACTCAATACGGCGCGGCGGACGGCAAGGTTCGCGTGGTCAGCGCCGACAGCTTCACGAGCAACCCTGACGAAAAGCAGCGCGGCATCCAGCAGGCATCGTCTGGCAGCAACGGCGCGACCTTCTATCGCGCCCGCATCTCGCTGGACGAGATCAAGCTGCGCGGGACGCCCCCGGGCTTCCGCATCACGCCCGGTATGCCGATCACCGCGGACATCAAGGTCGGCGAGCGCACGGTCGTCAGCTACCTGCTGAGCCGCGTGTTGCCGGTCGCCATGGACGGAATGCGCGAGCCGTGACGCCTGGCTCCGGGGAATCCTCGTCGTGACTGGCTTCTTTGATCGCGTCCGGTCGGCTCTTTCGCCCAACGCCCGGTTGCAGCTCGCCTACCGCCAGATGGATGGCGACGAGCGGCACCTCGGCTTTCCCGTGGTCGCCAAGGCGGCGCAGCGGGGAGATGCCGAGGCGCAATACCGCGTCGGGCGTGCCTACCTGGACGGCAACGGCGTGCCGCCCAGCCGGTCCATGGCTGCGCACTGGCTGCAGCGCGCGGCGGAAAGCGGCAAGATCGAGGCCCAGGCGGCGCTGGCTGCCCTGTATTTGACGGGTGCTGGCCGTGGCGACGCGGTGACGGGCGGATTGTTCGCCGAGGCGCTGCCGGGCGAGCCGGATTTCGACCAGGCCCTCCGTTGGGCAAAGCCGGCGGCGGAGGCGGGTTCGGCTGACGCGCAGGCGTTATTGGGCTATGTCCTGACATCGGGGCCGGAGGCGCTGCGTGACCTACCGGTCGCAGACGAGTGGTATCGCCGCTCGGCGGCAGGGGGCTGCGCACAGGGGTCGCTTGGCCATGGGCTGGCGTTGCTGCGCGTCGCGACCACCGACGCGGAGCGCGGGACCGCTGTTGTCGAGATCGCAAAGGCCGCCGAAGCGAACCTGCCGCTGGGCCTCTATTTGCTCGGCGTGCTGACCGAGGCCGGCACTGGCGTGGACCGTGACCCGGCAGCGGCGTCCCAGCTTTACCGCCGGGCCGCCGAGCGCGGGGTCCGCTCCGGCCAAGCGCGGTGGGGCTTGGCGCTGATGGAGGGCCGTGGCGTGGACCGCGACCCCGTGACCGGCGAAAGCTGGCTGCGCCGGGCGGCCCTGGCGGGGGACCCGGAAGCGGCGGCCCTGGTCGGCGATCTCTATGCCAAGGGCGGCGACCTGCCGCCGAACTATGCCGAGGCGGCCACGTGGTTCCACCGTGCCGCCGAGCAGGGGCACGGCGGGGCGGCCCGGGCGCTCGGCATGTTGTACCTGACCGGGGCCGGCGTGTCCCGCGACGCCAACGAGGCTGCGCGCTGGCTGCGGCTGGCCGGCGAAAAAGGCGACAAGTCCTCGCAAGCCGACCTGGCGAACATCGCGATGACGGGTGGAGGAAGCCCGGAGGACCGGGTGCGCACGCGCGAATGGTTCGAGGCGGCGGCGACCTCCGGAGACCTGGTGGCGGCGTTCAACTTCGGCGTCTGCTTGGCGGAGGGCGTCGGGATCGACCGGGACGACGCCAAGGCCGCGCAATGGCTGCGCCGGGCCGCGGACGGGGTGGTGAACGCGCAGTATTGGTATGGCCGTATGCTGGCGGAGGGCCGGGGCGTGGACGCCGACTTGCATGAGGGCCGGGCCTGGATGCAGCGCGCGGCCGATGCCGGCATGGTCGATGCCCAGGTCGCCGTGGCCGAGATGATGGTGAACGGCAAGGGCGGCCCGCGCGACCACGCGGCGGCGCACAAGCTGTTCCAGGCAGCGGCCGACAAGGGCCACGTGGGCGCGCAGTTCGCCATGGGCGCGATGCTGGGCGGCGGGCACGACATCCCGATGGACCGCGTCGCGGCCCAGGGATGGTACGCCAAGGCGGCGGAAAAGGGCCACCCGTATGCGGTGCTGATGCTCGGCCGCTACCTGGCCCGCGGCACGGCCGGGCAAACCGATGTCGCCCAGGCGCGCGTCCTGTTGGAGCACGCGCGCAAGGCCGGCATCGTCGAGGCAGAAAAGGACTTGGCGGCGTTGCCCCCTGCGCCTGTCGCCAGCGAGCCGGCACCCTTAAGGCAAGGGCAGCCTGTCGCCGCCCACTGAACGGCCGCCATGGGGCCGGTGCTGAGAAGGCCCTGCATTTCGTGAGCAACGCTCTTCTGTCGGACGTCCAGGCCCAGGCAGAGGCGCTCCGCCGCCAAACGTCCGACCAGCGATGGCAGGACCTGGCCCGATCCGCCTGGGATCGCAGCCGGGCCGCGGCGGCGGGCGGCAACCCGGCGGAAGCGTTGCGCTGGCTGGAGCGCGCCCACCGCCTGTTGCCGAATGATGGCACGGTCGCGCTGGCCTTGGCCGGCGCCCTTATGCAGGCGGGCAGCCTGTCCCGGGCAGCGGGCCTGTTCGAGGCGCTGGGCCGTCGCTACGCGTTGTCCGAAGCATGGGCGGGGCTGGCCGCCTGCGCGCGCTTGCTGGGCGACACCAAACGGGCTGTTCTGGCCACCGCCGCGGCGCTCCGAACCAGCGTGCCCACCCCCACGCTCCAAACGCTGGCGGCAGCGGTGGCGGGCGCCGCGGGACTGCCAGGATGGTGCGGGCTGGACGGCGATGGCCGGGTATACTTGGGCACGACCCGCAACGTCCAACTCAGCTTGGACGGCGTGGCGGTGCGCCCGGCGTGGTCCGGCGGCAAGGCCCGGCTGCCCGCAGGGTGGCGCGCGGCCAGTGTGCTGGACGTGACGTGCGACGGCACGCCTTGCCTGGGCAGCCCCCTCGACATCGCCGCGATCACCGCGGTGGAAGGGGTGGTCGAAGCCCGGGACTGCGGCTTGGAAGGCTGGGCCTGGCATCCTGCCGACCCGGAGCGCGATCCCGTGCTCACCATCCAGGGGCGGGCCGTCACGGCGACGGTGCCCGCGGCCGATGCGGCCTCCGACCGGCCGCTGGCGCGTCCTCGACGCTTCACGCTGCCGGCCGAGTCCGTCGCGCAGGACGGCGCGGTTTCCGTGCTCACTCCAGCCGGCCGGCACCTGATGGGCAGCCCGATCGACCCAGCCATGGAGACACGAACGGCCACAGTCCTCGCCCGTGCCGTGCAGTGTTCCACGGCCGCCCCATCCCAGGCTCCCATCCTCGCCGACGCCGCCGCGCCGCGGGTCGCCCGGCCTGCGTCGCGTCCGCGTCCGGTCGATGTGGTCGTGCCGGTTTACCGCGGCCGGGCGCAGACCTTGGCCTGCCTCCATTCGGTGCTGGCCACGATCCCGCGCGGCACCCGTGTCTGGGTCATCGACGACGCCTCGCCCGAACCTGAGCTCGTGGCGGCGCTGGAAGCGCTGGCGCGAGGGAAGCGGATCCGCCTGGTCCGCCTGCCGGAGAACCACGGCTTCCCCGCCGCGGCGAATGCCGGGCTGCGAGCCTGCGCACCCCGGGATGCCGTGCTGTTGAACAGCGACACCTTGGTGCCGCCGGGCTGGCTCGGCCGGTTGCGCGCCGCCGCGTATGCCGCGCCCGACATCGGCACCGTGACGCCGTTGTCCAACGACGCCACCATTCTGAGCTACCCGGACCCGGACGGCGGCAATCCCATTCCGGACTTGGCCGCCACGGTCGCCACGGACGCCTTGGCGCAGCAGGCCAACACCGATGCGGTGGCCGACATTCCCACCGGCGTCGGATTTTGCTTGTACTTGCGCCGGGATTGCCTGGAGGAGACCGGGCTGTTCCGCGAGGATTGTTTTGCCCAGGGCTATGGCGAGGAAAACGACCTGTGCCTGCGCGCCCGGCACCTCGGGTGGCGCAGCGTGGCGGCGCTTGGCGTGTTCGTGGCCCATGTCGGCGGGCAGTCGTTCGGCGCCGCGCGGCGCCACCTGGTGCGGCGCAACCTCGTCGTGCTGAACCGACTGCATCCTGGCTACGACGCGCTGATTGCGGCCCACGTCGCCGCCGACCCGCTGGCGCTCGCCCTGCTGACCAACTGGGTGTCGCTGCGGCTGCGCCGGCTGCCG
>CALMAB010000412.1 GCA_937858325.1 uncultured Acetobacteraceae bacterium | reverse complement strand
TGGCTCCTCCGGTTGGCTCGGCCGGTTCTTGGCACCCCGGCTCCGGGCGGCGGGTCACGCCGTGACCGGGCTTGACGTGGCGGGCGGGCCTGACACGCAGGTCGTCGGCTCAGTCGCCAACAAGGGAGTTGTGGAACGGGCTTTCCGGGATCACGGCGTCGAGGCGGTCATCCACGCGGGCGCGCTGCACAAGCCGGACATCGCGCGCTTTTCGGCACAGGCCTTCATCGACGTCAACGTGACGGGAACGCTGAACCTGCTGCGGCACGCCGTGGCCGCGGGCCATGACCGGTTCGTCCTCACCTCCACCACGTCGCTCATGATCTCCCAGGCGATCCGGCGGGAAACGGGCCAGGCCGCCGCCTGGATCGACGAGAGGACGGGACCGCTGGAGCCGCGGAACATCTACGGCGTGACCAAGCTCGCAGCCGAGGGGCTGTGCCGTCTGCACCACCTCGAGCATGGGCTGAACTGCGTCATTCTCCGGACGGGCCGCTTCTTCCCGGAGGACGACGACACGCATCGCGACCTGACTGGGCCGAACCTCAAAGCCAACGAGTTCCTGAACCGGCGGCTCACCGTGGAGGACGCGGCCGAGGCACACGTCGCGGCCCTGGAGCGGGCGCCGGAGATTGGCTGCGACGCTTTCATCATCGCGGCGCCTACGCCTTTCTCGCCGTCCGACGCGGCGATGCTCAAGGCCGATGCCGCGGCCGTCGTATCGCGCTGCTTTCCCGATGCGCGGGCACTTTATGCGCGGCGGGGCTGGCAGCTGCCGGCAAGCATCGGGCGGGTTTATGACGCCGGCAAAGCGGAACGGATGCTCGGCTTCCGCTGCCAGGTCGATTTCGGCCGGGTGTTGCAGTCGCTGCGCACGGGGCAGGCGCTCCCGTTCGCGCATGACCCGACCTACCTGTCGCCGGCCGCGGACGCCCTGCAGCGAGACGGCTGGACGGCTTGAGACCGGCCATGGTTCCAGCAGCCTGACTGGACTTGCAACGATGTCGGCGCGCACAAAGGCGCTGCAAACAACGGATGAGCAAATGGCCGACGAAGCAGCACACGAGATCACGGCCCTGGAAACGAAGGTGGTTTACCAGAACCGGTGGATGAGGGTCCGGGAAGACGTGATCCGTCGCCAAGACGGCTCGGAGGGCATCTATGGCGTCGTGGAGAAACCCAACTTCGTGGTGATCGTCCCGATTGGGGCCGACGGTTCGCTGCACCTTGTCGAGCAGTACCGGTATCCGGTCGCAAGCCGCTACTGGGAGCTTCCGCAAGGGGCCTGGGAGCAGCAGCCGGACGCTGACCCGCTCGAGGTCGCGCGCGGCGAGCTGCGGGAAGAGACGGGCCTGCTTGCGGACGAGATGACGTTTGTGGGGCACCTGTTCCAAGGATACGGCTACGCCACGCAGGGCTGCCGCATCTTCCTGGCCCGGCGCCTGCGGCGAACCACGGCGGAACTCGACCCCGAGGAGCAGGGTCTTATCACCCGCAGCTTTCCGCTGCCCGAAGTGATCCGAATGATCGAGGGCGGGCAGATCAAGGACGCGATGACGGTTGCGGCGCTCGGGCTGCTTCGGCTGAAGGGCCTGCTTGATTTCTAGGGAAGTGGGCGGCGCGGGATGCGTGAGCACAACCTCCACGCGGCGCCGCGTGCCTGACTTCGCTGGCCGCCCTTCAAGCGAGGGGGCGGCCTTCGTTTTGGCCGTAGGTCAGATAGTGATGCGCCGCATCGACCTTCGCCGCCGCGACGTCCGGATTGGCCGCAAGGTATGCCTTCGGGTCGAAGTTCGCCGGGAGCCGCTGCGACTTCGGAGCTTTGCGTGCCATGACCTCCTGCGAGACATGGTAGTGCCCGTAGCAGTTCGGCACGTCCTCCCCGGTCAGGATGTTCTGGACCCGCCGGTAGTCGATCTGCCCGTAAACGGCGTCCGAGCCGAGCGGCGTCAGGTAGCTGCAGCCCTCGAAGAAATAGTGCGTGACCTGGCTCCACCGCGTCCGCCCGGGATCGCGGTGACGGCTACCGCCGTGGAGGAGCGTCGCGAGCCAGATCAGCGCCTGTCCTTTTTTCGCCCGGAAGATCGTGCGCTTATAGCCCTGTGCCTCGATCAACCGGCGCCAGAGATCCAGATACTGGCCGTAATGGGCAAAGGGTTGCTCCTGCTCGGCCGAGCACTTCCCGATGTGCTCGTTGCCGAAGAAGGGCAGCTTATGGCTCCTCGGATAATATTCGAGGCTGCCGTTCTTCTCGTCGGTGTCCTCAAGTGCGACCCAGACGCCGCACATGAAACGTTCGGGAGCGGAATGGAAATGCACCGCGTCGTTGTGCGTTTCCTGTTGCGTCCCGACGGGAAAGTTCAGCGACTGGAACGGAAAGGGCTTCTTGCCGAAGAGGATTTCGAGGAGCTTGAGGATCTGCTGGTTGGCAGCGATGCGGCGCACGTCCGGGTTCGACGTCCAGGCATCCTGCACCCGCAAACCGCGGTTGCTCGCCCAACCACTTGCACGCCATTGCTCCCAATCAAATTGGGGCGACAAGCTCAATTTGATGCGCTCAGCGACGCTGTCGAAGTCCGGATCCGGGAAGTCGATCACCGCGAACCCGTTTCGGTTCAGGTCTCGGGCGATTCGCAGAACATCGGCGCTCACCGAGTCCGTCGTGAAGATCTGATCGAAGAAGGGCGACTCAACGTTCGGCACACCGCTCAGAGGGTTTGCGAACGCCGCTGTTGGAAGGTCGTTTCCCTGCAGTTCAAGCATGTTGGCGTCTTCCTCGACTCTGTTTGCATATTACTGAGTGCGCAATAGTTATTTAGCTGCATGATTTTCGACGCCGGTGCAAGACCTGCCAACGCGCGAGGACGGGTCAGCAAAGCCGGAACGTCTTGCGGGGTTGGCGCGCCGTGGAACGGCCAGCCGAAACGGGAAGCAGCGCGGCGGAAGCCCCGTGCACGGCCGACGCGGGCGGTGAAGTTCGCTCAAGCCATGCGTCGCCGCGGCTGTTTCACCGGGCGGCCGTTGGAGGACCTTGCGGCAGACGTGATGCCGGCGCCGTCCCCTCGTCGGACAGCTTGGTCGGGCTATCGTGCGTGGTGCACCGGCCCTTGCCCGATCACCGGCGTCGGAATGCCCTCCATCCGCGCCTTGAGCTGCAAGGCCAGATACAGCGAGTAGTGCCGCGACTGGTGCAGATTGCCGCCGTGGAACCATAGGCCGGGCTGCGCGGTCGGCTTCCACATGTTGCGCAGCTCGCCCTCCCACGGTCCGGGGTCCTTGGTGGTGCCGGACCCCAGGCCCCAGCATTTGCCGACCCGGTCCGCCACTTCGGGCGACACGAGCTTTGCCACCCAGCCGTTCATCGAGCCGTAGCCAGTGGCATACACGATCAGGTCAGCCGGCAGCTCGCTGCCGTCGCTGAGGCGGACCGCGTGCTCGGTGATCTCCGCCACATCCACGCCGCTGCGCAGCTTGATGCGCCCGTCGGCCACCATCTCCGACGCGCCCACGTCGATGTAGTAGCCGGAGCCGCGGCGCAGGTACTTCATGAACAGGCCGGAGCCGTCATCGCCCCAGTCCAGCATGAACCCGGCCTTTTCCAACGCCGCGTAGTGCGGCGCGTCCTGCTCGGCGATCTTCTGATACATCGGGATTTGGGATTCGTGCATGATGCGGTATGGGATGGAGGCGAAGGTCATGTCCGCCTTGTCCGTCGTTATGCCGGACGCCACAGCCTTCTCCGAGTACAGATCGCCCAGCCCGTGTTCCATGAGCGTGTCGGATTTCACGACGTGGGTGGAGGACCGCTGCACCATGGTGACGTCGGCGCCGTGCTCCCACAGGTCGGCGCAGATGTCGTGCGACGAGTTGTTGGACCCGATCACGACGCACCGCTTGCCCGCCCATTCCGCGCCGCCGGGGTGGCGGCTGCTGTGGTGCTGCGTGCCCTGGAAGCGGTCCATGCCGGGGTAGTCCGGCAGGTTCGGCACGCCGGACACGCCGGTCGCCATGACCAGGTGCTTCGGGCGCAGCGTGACCGGCTGGCCGTCGCGCACCACCTCCACGATCCACTCCCCGGCGCCTTCGTCGTAGCGCGCGCTGCTGGCCTCGGTGCGCGTCCAGTAGTTCAGCTCCATGACCTTGGCGTACATTTCCAGCCAGTCGCCGATCTTGTCCTTGGGTGCGAACACCGGCCAATGATCGGGGAACGGCAGATAGGGCAGGTGGTCGTACCACACCGGGTCATGCAGGCAGAGCGACTTGTAGCGGTTGCGCCAGGCGTCGCCGGGCCGGTCGTTCTTGTCGATGATGATGGCCGGCACGCCGAGCCGCCGGAGGCGCGCGCCCAGGCCGATGCCGCCCTGTCCGCCGCCAACCACCAGGACGTAGGGCTGCACGGTGGTGCCAAGCTCGGCCTGTTCCTGTGCCCGGCGCTCCGCCCAGCTTCGGCGGCCCAGCGTGCTGCCGTGCTCGGCGCCCATTTCCCGGGTCGGACCGCGGCGCTCCTCGTGGCCTTTCAGCTCGGTGATCGCGGTCAGCAGGGTCCAGCACTTGCCGTCCTTGAGCCGCAGGTGCCCGCGCCCGCGGGCCGTGTCCGTTTCGAAGCTGATCCACGCCTCGATCACGCCGTCGGCGCCACTCGCCTCTCCGTCCACCGCCCAACCGCTCGGCCGGATGCGCGGCAGCGACTCCCGGAGCATGGCGGCGATGGCGTCCCGCCCCTCGAAGGTCACGACGTTCCAACTGAAGGCCACTAGGTCCCGCCAGAAGCACGTCTCAGTGAACTGCCCGGCGGCTTCCTCCGCGTCGCCGCGCGACAGGGCGTCCGCGAACCCGGACACCCAGAGCGCCGCCTTCTGCGACGCCGATTGATCGAGCATGGCCGCCTCCCCCATTCGCATTCGTGTTGCGGGCAGGCTATCGAGGGCGCCGTTCGCCCGTCAACGAAGGATCACGTCCCATGGCAGCAACCTACCCAGACCTGGCCAACAAGGCCGTGCTCGTCACCGGCGGCGCGTCCGGGATCGGGGAGGCCATCGTCCGGCGCTTCGCGGCCCAGGGATCGCAGGTCGGCTTTCTCGACATCAAGGACGCGGAGGGCCGCGCCTTAGCCGAGGACCTGGGGCCGAACGTGCGCTACACCCACGCCGACCTGACCGACATCGCCGCCCTGCGCGCCGCCATCGCCGGGCTGCGCGACGCGATGGGGCCGATCACCGTGCTGGTGAACAACGCCGCCCATGACGAGCGCCACCGCACGGAGGACGTGACCCCGGAATATTGGGACAACCGCGTGGCCGTGAACCTGCGCCACCAGTTCTTCGCCGCGCAGGCCGTGCTGCCGGACATGAAGGCGGCGGGCGGCGGCGCCATCATCAACTTCGGCTCCGTGTCCTGGATGGTCGGGCAGGGCGGCATGGCGGCGTACACCGCCAGCAAGAGCGCCGTGCTCGGCCTGACGCGCTCGCTCGCCCGGGACTTCGGGCCGGACAACATCCGGGTCAACGCCATCGCCCCCGGCTGGATCATGACCCAGCGGCAGAAGGAGCTGTGGCTGACCCCGGACGGCGAGCGGGAGCTGATGGAGCGGCAATGCCTCAAGCGCCAGCTCCAGCCGGACGAGATCGCCCGCGTGGTGCTGTTCCTCGCGTCGGAAGAAGCGTCGGCCTGCACGAACCAGCATTACGTGGTGGACGGCGGCTGGGTGTGAGGCGCTGAGTCAGGCGGGGCCTTTCCATCCCCGGCGACCTGTTGCTAACGTGCATCGGAGGGGCGGCTCAGACCCCCAAAGCCAATCCTGGGAAACGTTCGCGGAGTTCACCCAATGAATCGTCGCCAGTTCAATGCAGGTCTCGCCGGGGCGGGGCTTGCTGCGGCTGCCCTCGCTGCCGGGGCACGCCCGGCGTCGGCGCAGCAGAAGAAGCTGCTCGCCTTTGTGGTCAACGTGTCCGCGGACTTCTGGACCATCGCCCGCCGGGGCATCGAGAAGGCGAACAAGGAGCATCCCGAGTACGAGATGCAGATGATCATCCCCGCCCAGGCCAGCGCCGCCGACCAGCGCCGCATCCTGGACGAGCTGATCGCGCGGCAGGCCGCCGGCATCGCCATCTCCGCCATCAACCCGGCCAGCTCCACGGACGCGCTGAACCGCGCGGCGTCGCAGGCGGTGCTGTTCACCACGGACAGCGACGCGCCGGCCAGCAACCGGCTGGTCTATATCGGCACGGACAACGTCGATGCCGGCCGGGTCGCGGGCGCGCAGATGAAGAAGGCGCTGCCCAAGGGCGGCAAGGCCATGCTGTTCGTCGGCACCATGGACGCCGACAACGCCCGCGAGCGGGTGCAGGGCATCCGCGAGGCCCTTGCCGGCGGCAACATCGAGATCATCGACGTCCGCACTGACGACAGCGACTTCGCCCGCGCCAAGCGCAACGCGGAGGACACGCTGTCCCGCTACGCCGACCTCGGCCTGATGGTGGGGCTGTGGGCCTACAACACGCCGCAGATCTACCAGGCGGTGAAGCAGGCCGGGCGCGAAAAGACCGTGCAGGTCGTGGGCTTCGACGAGGACGCGCTGACGCTCCGCGGCGTGGCCGACGGCACCGTCCACTCCACGGTGGTGCAGCAGCCGTTCGAGTTCGGCTACCAGTCCATGAAGGGCATGGTCCGCTACCTCGGCGGCGACAAGGCGTGGATTCCTGCCAACAAGCAGATCATCGTGCCGACCCGCGTGATCGACAGCAGCAACGTCGCCGAGTTCCAGGGCTTCATGAAGCAGATCCTGCGCCCGAGCTGATTGGGTGCCCGCTTCTCTTTTCACGCCTTCTCCGCTTCTCGAACTCGACGGCATCAGCAAGAGCTACCCGGGCGTCAAGGCGCTGGACGGCGTGTCGCTCCGGCTCGGCCGGGGCGAGGTGCTCGGCTTGATCGGCGAGAACGGCGCCGGCAAGAGCACCTTGATGCGCGTGCTGGGCGGCGTGGTGCGGCCGGACGCCGGGCGCATCAGCCTGGGCGGGCGCGACCGCACGCACCTGACGGTGGCGGAAGCGCAGGCGGAGGGCGTCGCCTTTGTGCACCAGGAACTGTCGATGTTCGACAACCTGGACG
>CALMAB010000411.1 GCA_937858325.1 uncultured Acetobacteraceae bacterium | reverse complement strand
GTCTGGTTGATCTCGCGGATCAGCGCGGCGGTGCGCAGCACCTCCTCATGCGTCATGCCAGCGGCGGGTTCGTCCAGCAGCACCAGCTCCGGCTCCTGCGCCAGCACGGCGGCGATCTCCACCCATTGCCGCTGCCCGTGCGCGAGCTGGCCCACCAGGCGCGGCGCGATGGCGGTCAGGCGCAGGCGCTCCAGCGTGTCCGCCGTGACCCGCCGGGCCTGCCGCGCCGAGCCGCGCCGGGCGGCCGCGACGAACACGTTCTCCCGCACCGACAGCCCGTCGAACACGTTGGGCACCTGCGTCTTGATGCCGACGCCGAGCCGCGCGATCTGGTGCGGCTCCGCCCCGGTGATGTCGCGCCCGCGCAGCAGGATGCGCCCGGCGCTCGGCTTGAGCTGCCCGGTCAGCATCTTGAAGAACGTGCTCTTGCCCGCGCCGTTCGGGCCGATCAGGCAGCGCAGCTCCATCTCGCGCAGCGCGAAGTTGACGCCGTTCACCGCGGTGACGCCGCCGAACCGCATGGTGGCGTCCTGTGCCTCCAAGAGCGGCACCGTCACAGCTCTACCTCCACCGGCGCCGTCTCGGCGACCCGGCCCCGGCGCAACCCCGGCACCCGGCGGAACAGCCCCTGCACCACCGGCACCAGCCCCTGCGGCACCAGCAGCACGAACACCACCAGCACCGCGCCCAGCACCAGGTTGGCGTTCACCACTTCCTGTGCCCCGATCACGGAGATCAAGTACTGGATGCCGACCGCGCCCAGGATCGGCCCGAGCAGCGTGCCCAAGCCCCCGACCAGCACGTAGATCAGCACCTGCGCCGAGGTCGCCAGCCCGAACACCGTGGGGCTGATGAACGATCCCCAATTGGCATACAGGCACCCGGCCAGCCCGGCGATGCCGCCGCCGATGGCGAACACGATCAGCTTATATAGCCTTGTGTCGTAGCCCAGCAGCTGCGCCCGGGTCTCGTTCTCCCGGATCGCCACCACGACCCGGCCGAAGCGGCTGGCGAGGATCGCGCGCAGCAGCACGTAAACCAGGAGCAGCGCCCCCATCGCCGCGTACCAGGTCTGCTGCGGGTCGAGCGGCGAGGACGGGTCGCCGGGCACGTTCAGCGGCGGCACGGAGGGCATCCCGTTGAACCCGCCCAGCGGCGCGTTGCCGATGGTGTAGAAGTCCCCCGCCGTCGAGTTCACCACGTTGAACAGGATCACCGTCACCGTCAGCGTGATCACCCCGATGTAGGCGTCGCTGATCCGCCCGTAGAACATGAAGTAGCCGAGCAGCGCCGCGAACAGCGCCGGCAGCAGGACCGACAGCAGCACCGGCACCGTGCTGTCCCCCATGTTCATGGCCGCGACCGCGTAGGCGTAGCCGCCCAGGCCGAAGAACGCGGTCTGACCGAACGACATGATGCCGCCGTAGCCCCAGATGAACCCTTGGCTGAGCGCCAGCACCGCCATCGCGGCGAACACCGTCATCTGCAGCAGGCCGAACAGGTCGAACACCAGCGGCAGGCCGAGCAGCAGCGCGAAGCCTGCCGCGACCATTGCGGCAAAGCCGGCCCAGCCGGCGGTGCCGGCGAAACCCTTACTGCCGGTCACAGGCTCCTCCGCAGCAGGCGCCCGGTGAGGCCGGACCCGGTGATCCCTTGCGGCAGGATGCGGATCATCACCAGCGCCGCCAGCAGCAGCGCCACCTGGCCGAACACCGGGGTGGTGAAGAAGGTCGCGACCTCGCTGATGCTGCCGAACAGCCCCGACGCAAGGCTGGTGCCGGTGACGATGGCAGGCCCCCCGCCCAGCACGGTGATGAAGGCCCGCGCGATGAACGCGCCGCCCATCACCGGCGACACGCCGGACACCGGCGCCAGCACGCCCCCCGCCAGCCCGGCCAGCGCGGAGCCGAGCGCAAACGTCATCATGTAGATCCGCTGCGGCGACACGCCCAGCGCCGCCGCCATGTCCGGGTTCTGCATGGTGGCGCGCACGACCAGGCCGAACCTGGTGAAGCGCAGCACCAGCCACACCCCGGCCGCCATCGCCGCCGCGACCGCGATCACGAACCACGAATACACGCTGGTCTGGTAGCCGCCGATGGCGAAGCCGCCGAACGGCGCCGACACGCCGCGCACCGTGGTGCCGAAGACCGTGGTGACCAGCCCCACCACCGCGAGGCTGAGGCCCCAGGTCGCCAGCATGGTGTCGATAATCCGGCCATACAGGAAACGGATGAACAGCCGCTCGACCGCCAATCCGAACAGCCCCACCGCGAGCGGCGCCGCGACCAGCATCGCCACCCACAGGTTCAGCCCGGCGTTGGCGCTCACCACCGTCGTGTAGGCGCCCAGCATCAGGAACTCGCCATGCGCCAGGTTGATGACCCGCATCATGCCGTAGATCACGCCGAGGCCGAGGCTGAGCAGCACCAGCACCGCGATGCTGTTGGCGACGTTGAAGGCGATAAGGGCGACGAGCGCCATGGCGTGCCCGCTCAGGTCTTCACGTCGATCACGAACTGCTTGCTGAGCTTCGGCTCCTTGATCAGGTCGCACACCGCCGCGGTGTCCGCCGGCGCCTGGTCCGGGTAGGACTGGAACACGTCCCATTTCCGCTCCGCCGCGCGGGCCAGGTAGGCGTTGCGGACCACGTGGTGCGTGGCGTGGTCAATCGTCACCTTGCCCGAAGGCCCATCGACGGCGATGCCGGTTTCCAGCGCCTCCGTGACCCTCATGCGGTCCAGCGACCCGGCCTTCTTCACCCCCTCCGCCCACAGCTTGAAGCCTTCGTAGTTGGCGCAGGCCAGCTCGCTGATATACGGCAGGCCGTCGCCGAACTTGGCGCGCACCGCCTTGGTGAACGCGGTGCTCGCCGGCGTGGACAGCTCCTCGTAGTAGCCGTAGCTCGTCACCACGCCGTTGCTTTCGGAGGGCGCGATGGTGGCGATCTCGTTGACCAGGCCGAAGGTGGTGGAGGCAATCGGGATCTTGTCCTTCATCCCCGCCGCCGCCCATTGCCGGTAGAACGCGGTGTGGTTGGAGCCGACCAGCGCCGACAGCACCACGGACGGCCCGGCCTGCTGGATCTTGCTGATGGTCGCCGCGAACTCGGTCACGTCGAGCGGGAAGAACTCGGTCGCCTGCACCGTGCCGCCGCCGTCGCGCACGTACTTCTGCATCCACTTCGCGGTGATCTGGCCGTAGTTGTAGTCGGCCGCGATGATGTAGGCCTTCTTGCCCCAGGTCTCCAGCGCGTAGGGCACCAGCTTGTTGACCGTCTGCGCCGGGGTGGTGCCGGTGCAGAAGCAGTCGCGGTCGCACACCCCGCCCTCGTACAGCACGTTGTAAAAGTACAGGGTCGCGTAGCGGTCGAACACCGGGCGGATCGCCTCGCGCGACGCCGAGGTGATGCCGCCGTGTACCACCGCCACCTTGTCCTTCAACGCGAGCTGCTGCGCGTATTGCGAGTAAAGCTGGATGGTGGACTGCGTATCGTAGTTGACCAGTTCCACCGGACGCCCCAGCAGGCCGCCGCCCACGTTCAGCTCCTCCACCGCGAGCCGGATCGTGGCGTGCATCGCCTGGCCGGAGGAGCCGATGGGTCCCGACAGGTCCAGCAGGCTGCCGACCTTGATCGCGTCGGCGGCCAGCGCGTGCCGGGCGACCAGCGGCGCCGCGAGCGCACCCCCCGCAAGCGTGGCGGCCGATTGCAGCAGGCCGCGTCGCGATGGGCGGAATGGGCGCATGGTTGACTCCAAGAATGGCGGCAGGTGGTGACGGAGCTACAAGCAAATCCCAGGCCACCGGGCGGGACGGTGCCGGTCCCACGGCGACGAAGCCTGACCGGTATCTCCCCGAGGCGCAACACGGCAACGCGCCTTGCTGCGGCTGGCCAGGCTTTCGTTTCGATTAAAGATTTCGCGGGCACGTTTGACGCGCGCCATGCGCCCATCCGACGCCCTTCATGCTCGCGAGCCGATTGCGCCCCTGCTGTCCCCGGTCTTAACTCGCCGCATCGAGTGCGCGGCCAACCCGCCCGGCAAGGCGCGAGCCGATCCGGGCAGGATCAACAATAAACTACCGGAGAAACGCCCGATGCCAGCGGCAGCCTACTACTCGCAGGACCTGCACGGCCCCTTTGAGACCTTCGACCTCGGCGACCTCGACCTGGAGGACGGCGGGCGGCTGCGCGGCGCGCGGCTGGCCTACGCCGCCCACGGCCGGCTGTCCGCCGCCCGGGACAACGCGATCCTGGTGCCCACCTGGTTCTCCGGCACCAGCAAGATCATGGAGCAGGTCTATATCAGCCCGGGCCGCGCGCTCGATCCCGAGCAGTACTTCATCATCATTGCAGACCAGATCGGCGACGGGCTGTCCTCCTCGCCGCACAACACCCCGGCGCCGTGGGGCGGCCCGCGCTTCCCGCGCATCCGCATCGGCGACGACGTGGCGGCGCAGCGTCGGCTGGTCACGGAACGGTTCGGCATCGAGCGCCTGGCCCTGGTCGTCGGCGGCTCCATGGGCGCGCAGCAGGCCTATGAATGGGCCGTGCGCTTTCCAGACATGGTGGCGCGCGCCGCCCCCATCGCCGGCTTCGCGCAGAACACGCCGCACGACTTCCTGTTCGCCGGCACGCTGGGCGAGGCCATCACCTCCGACCCGGCCTGGAAGGGCGGCTGGTATGCCGACCAGGCGGACGTCCACGAGGGCCTGCGCCGGCACGCGCACCTGTGGAGCGTGATGGGCCTCTGCCCCGAGTTCTACAAGCGGGAACTCTGGCGCGGCATGGGCTTCGTGTCGCTGGACGACTTCGTGGTCGGCTTCCTGGAAGGCTTCTTCCTGCCGATGGACCCGAACAACCTGCTCTGCATGGCCTGGAAGTGGCAGCGCGGCGACGTGGCCCGGCATACCGGCGGCGACCTGGCCGCGGCGCTCGGGCGCGTCAAGGCCAAGACTTACGTCATGCCGCTCAGCACCGACATGTTCTTCCCCGTCGCGGACTGCGCCGCCGAGCAGGCGCTGCTGCCCGGCAGCGAGCTGCGCGTGGTGGAAACCACCTGCGGCCACTTCGGCCTGTTCGGCATCGAACCGGAGTACCACGAGCAGGTGGACAGCATCCTCAAGGAATTGCTGGCCGCCTGAAACCCCCAATCAAAGAGAGCGCATGAGCCAAACCATCGAATCCCAACAGTCTTCCACATCCGCCGCGCCGCCGCGCCTGCTGCACGTCGAAGCGTCGCCGCGCGGCACGCGGTCCGCGTCCCGGCAGGTCGCCCAAGCGTTCCTGGACGCCTGGAAAGACCGCTATCCCGGCGCCGAGATCGACGTGCTGAACGTTTGGACGACCGAGCTGCCGGCCTTTGACGGGGACGCGCTCGACGCCAAGTACGCCGGCCTCGAAGGGCGGGAGCGCAGCGCCGGGCAGGCCCGGGCGTGGCAGGAGATCGGCGTGCTGGCGGACCGCTTCCGCCGGGCTGATGTCGTGCTGCTCAGCGTGCCGATGTGGAACTTCGGCATCCCCTACCGGCTGAAGCACCTGATCGACGCGATCTCGCAGAAGGACGTGCTGTTCACCTTCGACGAGAACGGCCTGCGCGGGATGCTCGGTGGGCGCCGCGCGGTGGTCGTCAACTCCCGCGGCGTCGCTCTCGGCCCCGACTTCCCGCGCGAGGAGCTGGACTACCAGCAACGCTACATGACCGCCTGGCTGCAGATGATCGGCATCAGCGACATCGCCCACATCGAGGTCGAGAAGACACTGATGGGCGCGGAGCTTGACCAAGCCGGGCGGGCCGCCGCCAGCGCGCAGGCGGTGAGGCTCGCGGCCACGCTTTAGGACGCTGCCTTGCGCGGCCAAGCACCACCAGGGGAAACGACAATGAGCACCACCGCCCTTCCGCAGCCGCGCCGGCGCGGCTTGCAATCGCTGGCCCCCATGTTCGTGGGCCTGTTCGAGCGCTACATGCCCGATCCCTTCGTGCTGGCGATCGGGCTGACCGCCGTGACCGCCGTGCTGGCCCTGCTGATCGCGCCCAAAGGCTCTCCGACCACCATCGTGACGACCTGGTACAACGGGATCTTCGCCATCCTCGGCTTCGCCTTCCAGATGATCCTGATCCTGGCGACCGGGCACGCGCTGGCCCATGCCCCCGTGGTGGCGCGGCTGCTGCGCCGGCTGGTGGGGCTGGCGCGCACCGCCAACCAGGCGGTCGTGCTCACCTTCCTGGTGGCCGCCGCGGCGTCCCTGCTGAACTGGGGCTTTGGCTTGGTGGTCGGCGCCATCCTGGCGCGCGAGGCGGCGCGGCAGGTGCGGGTGGACTTCGGCTGGCTGGTCGCCGCCGCCTATTCGGGCTTTGTGGTGTGGGCCAGCGGTATTTCTTCTTCCATCGCGCTCACCCAGGCGACGCACGGCAACGCGCTGAACATCGTGGAAAAGCTGACCGGCCAGATGCTGCCGCTGTCCGACACGGTGTTCGCGACCTTCAACTGGCTGCCGACTCTTTTGATCGTGCTGGTCATGCCGGTCGTGTTCATCGCCATTCGCCCGGCCGACGCCGACGTGGTGCCTTTCGTGCCGGAACCGGAGGCGCCACCTGCGCCGCCCGACCCGTCGAACTCCATCGCCCGGCGCATGGACCGTTCGCCGGTTGGAAGCCTGTTCCTGCTGGCGGCGGGGCTGGCCGCCGTGGGGGTGCTGTGGGCGCAGGGCACCCTCACCTTCGACGTGAACATGGTGATCCTGGTGTTCCTGATCGGCGGCATCGCCCTGCACGGCACGCCCGTCGCCTATGGCGAGGCGATGAGGAACGCCGCCAAGCAGACCGGCGGCATGATGCTGCAATACCCGTTCTACGGCGG
>CALMAB010000410.1 GCA_937858325.1 uncultured Acetobacteraceae bacterium | reverse complement strand
GTCGCGGGGCACCTTGAAGTTCTTGAAGCTCCAAACCGGCAGCGTGCTGACCAGCAGCAGCGCCGTGCCAATCAGCACGCTGGCGCAGAACAGCGGGTGGTGGGCCAAGGCTTCCAGCCACGGCAGCCCAAGCGAGTGGGCCTCAAGCCCCAGGAACAGCGGAAACAGCGCCAGCCCCGCCCCGGCCGGCGCGGGCACGCCGGTGAAGAAGTTGTAGGCGTAGGCGTGCGCGATGGGCGGCGGCGTGTCGAGCGTCGCGTTGAACCGGGCCAGCCGCAGCGCCATGCACACGGCGAACATCAGGCAAGGCGTGAAGCCGAAGCCGCCCGCGCTGCGCAGGGACCACAGATACAGCACGAACGCCGGCGCAACGCCGAAGCAGCAGAAGTCCGCCAGGCTGTCGAACTCCGCGCCGAAGCGCGAGGTCGCCTTGAGCAGCCGGGCCAGCCGCCCGTCGATCCCGTCGATGCAGCCCGCCACCACGATGGCCACCGCCGCCGGGCCGAACCGCCCTTCCAGCCCGTAGCGCATGCTGGTCAGCCCGGCGCACAGGCCGAGCAGCGTCAGGATGTTCGGGATCATCCGGTTGAACGACGGGCCGGCATAGCGCGGGCGCCGCCGCGGCCGGAACCGGGTGCGCAGCCGCTGCACGGGGGAACCGGCCCGGTCCGGCGTCACGGCGCGGACAGCTCCGCCAGCACGGTCTCGCCGCCGATGGTGAGCTGCCCCTCCTCGACCAGCGGACGCACCCCCTCCGGCAGATAAAGGTCGGTGCGGCTGCCGAAGCGGATGATGCCGAAGCGGCTGCCGCCCAGCACGGCCTGGCCTTCCCGCACCGAGCAGACGATGCGGCGCGCGATCAGCCCGGCGATCTGCACCACCGCCATCTGCCGCCCGTCCGGCAGGCGCAGGGCGAGGGCGTTGCGCTCGTTGTGCTCGCTCGCCTTGTCCATGCTGGCGTTGACGAACTTGCCCGCGCGATAGGCGATGCGGGTCACGGTGCCGCTGGCCGGCATCCGGTTGACGTGGACATCCAGCACGGACAGGAAGATCGCCACCCGCCAGCGCGGCTGGTCGCCGAGGCCCAGCTCGGCCGGCGGCACCGCCTGCGTGACGGACACGACGCGCCCGTCCGCCGGGGCCACCACGGCGCCGACACGCCGGGGAGGCACGCGGTCCGGGTCGCGGAAGAAATACAGGCAGAACAGCGTGAACAGCACGCCGAGCCAGATAAGCCACGCGCCGACGAGAAACCCGAGCAGGGCCACGACGACGCCCCCCAGGACAAAGGGCCGGCCCACCGGGTGCGGCGGGGCCAGGACGGAACGAAAGGATTCGATGGGAGTCATGGATCACGAAATGGCTGCTAAGCCCGGCACGGGCAAGCCCGCAACGCCCGGTGCGGGCGGGTACGTTGCTTGTAAGTACGCCGTCATCCAACCTCCAGAAATGCCGCCAAGGCCCGCCCCACACTCGCCAGCGTGGTCTCGTCCAGCCGGCCGATACGGCTTCCGGCCTTGGCGCGCGGAACCGTCGTTGCCTTGTCCACCATCACCTGCGACCGCAGGCGCAGCCCGGTGTCTTCGCCCGGCTCCACCGTGACCCGCAGTAGCGGCATATCATGCAACTCGCTGGTCAACGGCAGCACGGTCAGCGAGGGATGCTCGGCGTAGGCATCCGCTTGTACGACGAGCGCCGGCCGTGGCTTGCCGTAGTCGCCAGAACTGGCAACCGTCACCAAGTCGCCCCTGCGAAGCCCTATGAACTTGCACAAGGCTTCACGCGGTCCAGCCCTCGGTGTCGGACACCTCTTCCATCCACCGCATCACCGCGGCCTCGTCGCTCGTCGGGTCGGCCGCGCGTTCGGCAAGCAATCGGGACTGCCGATGTGCCTCGGCCGCAAAGCTCTGCTCCCGCCTCTGCGCCACGTAGGCCCGCATGAAGTCGCGCAGCACCTGCCCGGCCGGCTTGTCCTCTTTGGCCGTGGCCGCTGTGAACGCAGCCTTTAATTCCGGGTCCACCCGGAAATTGAAGCTGTCCACCTTGGGATGCCGGCTCGCCCGCGACATGGTGCTCTCCTCTTCAGAAGGAACACGATACCTATTTTGTATGTGCAATGCACGTGCAAGCGGACATGCCGCGGATCGCCGCAAGTCCGGCGTGTCGTTGGCCGGAACGCCGCCCGGCGACCACCCGCTGTTCCGCGCCCTGATGGACCGTCGGGTGTGGGTGACGGTGGAGACGGTCGGCGAGGAGCGCCTACCCTCCTGATCGCCCCGCTTCTCCGCCAGACGGCACCCGCCGCGAAGCCGAACTAGCCGGTTCCGATCCAAATCGCCCTAAAATCTGGGTCTGTCTCGTTTTTTGTTCTTACAGTGGTGGCTTTCCGGCCAAGGTTCTGAAGGTTGAACATCGGGAACCAAAATGAAACTCAGTTTCGTCACCGCTGCCTTGGCGGCTTTGGTCGTCGTCCCGGGATTAGCGGCACCGCAGGAACTGACGGCGGACCAGAAGCAGGAAAGGGCGTACGCCGAGTTCGAAGCGGCGCGCCGGTCCTGCCACCTGGCGCCCACCGGGAAATGGGATCGGTATGTCGCCGAGATGCAGGCCGTGGAGGCCGCGCTGGGTCAGGACGAGGTAATGGCACAGCGCGAGCAGGGGGCCGCCATGTTCGAGCGGAAGTCGCAGGCCAGGGGTCTCGAAGCGGCCTGCGACCTTTACGTCGGAAGCGGCTGGCTGTCCCAGACCCTTGCCTCCCCGGCTTTTGCCTCGACCTCCACCTCCGCACAGGTGCATTACGCTGCGCCGGGCGACCAGGGCACCAGCGCCTTCACGTGCATCCTGCTGGTCGGGCTGGCCGTCTACGGCCTGATCTCCGGGATTATCGTACTGCCCGTTGTCCGGCCCAGGTTCATGCACTGATACAACTCGCAGGGATGGGTCATCTCGGGGAGCGGGCCGGTTGACATCCTGTTTAAGCAGGTCGGCTACCGCGTGGGCTTCGAGTTGTTCGTCTTCGGCATAGCGTGCCTGGCCGGAGCGCTGGGCGGCGCGTGGGTCAGGCGTTTCCGGCAAAGGCGCGCCTGAGTGGATGGCGGAGCCGTCCGCCACCTCGTGCGGAGCCGTCGCGGACGCCGCGTCAGACAAGCAAGAGCAGACCGCTGCAGCTACCGTGCCGCGGCGGGCACGGCCAACATCTGGCCCGGGTAGATCAGCCCGGGATCGCGGATTTGGCTGCGGTTCGCCAGATAGATGACGGTGTAGCGCGTGCCGGTGCCGTAGGCGCGGCGGGCCATCCGCCACAGGGTCTGGCCCGGCTGCACCACCACGCGGCCGGCGGCGAGCGCCACAGGCGGCACCGTGGCGCGCCGGAACGGCACCTCGATCCGGGCCAGCAC
>CALMAB010000409.1:4217-9769 GCA_937858325.1 uncultured Acetobacteraceae bacterium | reverse complement strand
GCATCATGATCCAGGAGGCGGTCGCCTACTTCACCACCACCAGCCCGCACACCGTGCGCCCGCTGATCGCCGGGGTCACGGTGCTGGGCGGGGTGCGGACGCCGACCAACGAAATCCTGACCGCCGTGCTGTGCTGGACCGCCATCGGGCTGCTGTGGCTGCTGGTCAACCGCACCCGGGCGGGCAAGGCGCTGCTCGCGGCGTCCATCAACCCGCGCGGCTTGACGCTGCTCGGCTTCGAGCTGCAGCGCATCTACTTGCTGGTTTGGGCCATCTACGGCGTGCTGGCCGGGACGGCGGGGGTGCTGCTCGGCGCGTTCCTCGGCGTGTCGTCGGAGAACGCGGGCACGCTGACCGCCTCCGCCTTCTCCATCGTCGTGCTGGGCGGCCTGGGGAGCGTGGCCGGGTCGCTGCTCGCGGCCTACGCGGTCGGCTACCTGGAAACCATCACCGCTTACCTGATTTCCCCTTCGCTCCGCACGGTCCCGGCGCTGCTGCTGCTGGTGGTCGTGGTGTATCTGCGGCCGCAGGGCCTGCTGGGACGGCGCTGATGCGGGGCCTGCTGCGCTCGCGGCTGTTCTGGGCCGCCGTGCTGGTGCTGGCGGTCGCCGCGGTGCTGCCGCTCGGCGTGTCCGGCTACGTGCTGGGGCTGCTGACGCTCGCCTACTATTTCGGCGTGTTCGCCATGGCCTGGGACCTGCTGTTTGGCTTCGCTGGCGAGGTCAACTTCGGCCCCACCTTCCTTGTCGGCCTCGGCGCCTACGGGGCCGGCATCCTGAACAGCGAAACCGGGCTGCCGATCCCGGTCTGCGTGCTGTTCGGCGCGGTGCTGGCTGTCGCCGGCGGGCTGCTGCTGGCGGTGCCGGCGCTGCGGTTGAGCGGGCCGTATTTCGGGCTGACCACGCTGGTCGCCGTCTTGCTGCTGCAGCAGATGGTGACGGTGTTCGCCCAGTACAGCGGCGGCGAGATCGGGCTGACCATCCCCGACGTGCTGTCCATCGACGACGCCACGAACTACTACATCGCCCTCTGCTTCATGGCGGTCAGCGGCCTGATCCTGTTCGGCCTGTCGCGCTCCGCCTTGGGCCTGATCCTGCAAGCCTGCGGGCAGGACCCGGTGGAAGCGCAGGCGCTCGGCTTCAACGTCGCGAAGCACAAGCTCGCCGCCTTCTGCGTCAGCGCGCTGTTCAGCGGGCTGGCCGGGGCGATGCTGGTGTTCTACCTGGGCACCGCCTCGCCCGGCACCGTGATCGACATCGCGGTGGGCGTGCAGGTCATCATTGCCGCCGTGCTGGGCGGGCGGCGCACCATCCTGGGCGCCGCGGTCGGCGCGGCCGTGCTGATCGTGGCGGGCGAGGTGCTGCGCCCGCTCGGCCAGCTCAGCACCTTCATCGTGTCGGCGGTCGCCCTGCTCACCATCCTGCTGGTGCCGTCCGGCCTGCTCGGCGTGCTGATGCGGCAGCGGCAGTGACGGCGTTGCTTCAGGTCTCGGGCCTGGTCAAGCGGTTCGGCGGGCTGGTCGCGGTGGGCGGCATGGCGCTCGACATCGCGCCGGGCGAGATCCTCGGGCTGATCGGCCCCAACGGCTCCGGCAAGTCCACGGTGATGAAGCTCATCATGGGCATTGAGCGCCCGGACGCCGGGTCGGTGCGGATCGGCGGCGTGGACGTGGCCGGCTGGCCCCCTCACCGCGTCGCCCGGCAGGGCGTCGGCCTCGTGTTCCAGCATTCCCGCCCGCTGCACCGGCAAACGGTGCTGGAGAACATCAAGCTCGCCTTGCTGCCGGACGCCCTGCTGCGGCTGTTCGCCGACCCGGACGTGGAGGAGCGGGCGCGCGCCATCGCCCAGCGTGTCGGCTTGGGCGCGGTCTTGGACCGCCGGCCCGGCACGCTGCCGTTCGCCGACCTGCGCCGCCTGGAACTTGCCAAGGCCATCGGGCGCGACCCCAAGGTGGTGCTGGTGGATGAGCCGTTCGCCGGGCTGACCTCCGGGGAGGTCGGCGCGTTCTCCGACCTGATCGCCGGCTTCCGGGCGGAGGGCCGCGCGGTGCTGCTGGTGGACCACAACGTGAAGGGCGTGGCGGCGCTGGTGGACCGCGTGCTGGCGATGTACTTGGGCGAACCCATCGCCCAGGGCACGGCGGAGCAGGTCATGCGGGACCCGCAGGTGCGCCGGGTCTATCTGGGCGGCGCCATCGAGACCGCGGCGCGCCCGGCGCCCACAACGAAGTCCGGGCCGCCGCTGCTCGCGGTCGAGGGCGTCGATGTGCTGTATGGCAAGGCGCAGGCGCTGGAGGGCGTGTCGATCCAGATACGGGAAGGCGAGTTCATCTCGGTGGTCGGGCTGAACGGCGCCGGCAAGACCACGCTGTTCAACGCCGTGTCTGGCCTGGTGCCCTATGCCGGCCGCATCGCCTGGGAGGGCCAGGCACTGGCCGGGCGGAGCGCCGCCGCCATCGCCCGCGGCGGCATCGTGCAGTGCCCGGAAAGCCGCGAACTGTTCGGCAGCATGAGCGTGCGGGAGAACCTGGACCTCGGCGGCTCCCACCTGACCAAAGCGGAGCGCGCCCGGCTGCTCGGTTGGATGTTCGAGTTGTTCCCGATCCTGAAATCCCGCCAGGCCCAGCTTGCCGCCACCTTGTCCGGCGGCGAGCAGCAGATGCTGGCGATTGCCCGCGCGCTGATGATGCAACCGCGCCTCTTGATCCTCGACGAGCCGACGCTGGGCCTTGCCCCGGTGATCCTGGAACAGCTCAGCCGGGCGCTGGAAACGTTGCGGACCACGACGCCGATCACGGTGCTGCTGGGCGAGCAGAACGTGACCTTCGCCCTGCCCCATGCCGACCGGGTGTATGTTCTGGAGCACGCCCGCATCGTGTGGGAAGGCGATCCCGTCCGCTTTGCGCAGGAGGCCGGTGCGGCTTATTTGTAGAAGATGATTCTTTTGCTGCACGGCTGACGAAGCAGTGAAAACTTGGCGGACCCGAGACGATTCGAACGTCCGGCCTTTGCCTTCGGAGGGCAACGCTCTATCCAGCTGAGCTACGGGTCCCGCGGCACTCTCATAGCCCGGCGCGACCGCCACGCCAAGCCTTCAATACTGCATGCTGCGCCATGACGCCGCCGCCAGGTCGGCGCCCGAAGGAAGCCAGGCATCCGGCGTGTCGATCCAGGCGATCACGTCGCCGATCACCGATTCGCGGGCGCGGTCGCGCATCAGCAGGTGGTAGCCGCTGCGATACAGCCCGCGCCGCACCCCGGGCGGCATGGCGTCCCAGGCGCGGCCGGCGGCCTCGGGCGGCACCAGCGTGTCGTGCTCGCCATACAGCGCCAAGGTGCGCCCCGGCAGGCGCGGCGCCGCGGCCTGCGCCGTGTCCATCAGGTCGGTCAGGCCACGCAGCTCATCGAAGCGGGTCCGGCGGATCGTCAGCGGGTCGCGCGCCAAGCGCACCAGGGCGTCGCGGTTGTCGCTGGCCATCACGCGGAGCGGCACCTCCGCCCCGGTGACGCTCAAGCCCGGTGCCACGCTCGACACCAGCCAAAGCCCGCTGCTGAGCGCCGCCCCCATCTGCGCCCGGCCCCAAACCGCCGGAGCCAGCAGCACCCAGCCGTCCACCGGCAGTGCCTGGCCGGAGGCGGCCAGCGTCATCAGCACTGCGCCGCCCATGCTCTCCCCCATCGCGTAAACCGGCACGCCGGGGTAGCGCGCGTGAAGGATGCGGAGCATGGCGGCGGCGTCGGACACCAGGGCGGCCTCGCCGGGCCAGAAGCCGCGGCCGGGCGCAGCACCAAAGCCGCGCTGGTCCGGCGCGAACAGCGCGATCCCCGCGGCGGCGAACTGGGGACCCGGCAGTTCCCAGGCGTCCCGGCTGTCGTTGAAGCCGTGCAGCGCCAGCACGACGGCGCGCGGCGCAATACTCCCGTTGGCAGCCGGGGCCGGCAGCCAGGTCCGCACCGGCAGGCGGGCGCCGTCCGCCATGGAAAAGGCGTCGTCTGCTTGCAGGAGCGCGGGCGGCAGCGGCGCCAGGACCGTGTTATAGGACGGCAAGCCGCCGCAGCCCGCCAGCAGCAGCACCAAAGCCAGACAGCGCGTCGCGTTGTTTGTCACGGGCGCAAGGGGTATCATCCCGCCGCCGTCCCGACCAGTAAGGATCACCTGATGCCCGGCCCCGACACCCCGTTTGGCAGCCCCACGCCCCACCCCGAGGTCGGGATGCCCGAGGTCCTGCACGTCGATGACCGCGTGGTGGCCTGCGATGGCGGCGACGGGCCGCTCGGCCATCCCCGGGTTTGGCTGCGCATCGTGGAGCAGCAGACGTTCTGCCCGTGGTGCTCCCGCATCTTCGTGCTGAACGAGGGTGCCACCGATAGCGATCATTGACGCCATGCCCGAAGCACCCGTGCCCGCAGCCTCTCCGATGCACCTGATCCTGATCGACGGGTCGGGGTTCATCTTCCGCGCCTTCCACGCGCTGCCGCCGATGACGCGGCCGGACGGCACCCCGGTGAACGCGGTGTTCGGCTTCTCCAACATGCTGGCCCGCCTGCTGGAACGGCACGAGGGCACCCACATCGCCGTCGTGTTCGACGCCGGGCGCACGACGTTCCGCAACGACATGTATGCCGAGTACAAGGCGCACCGGCCCGAGCCGCCGCCGGAACTGGTGCCGCAGTTCACCCTGGTCCGCGACGCGACGGCGGCGTTCGGCGTGCCGGGCGTGGAGCTGGCGACGTGGGAAGCCGACGACCTGATCGCCTCCTACGCCCGCGCCGCGGTGGCGGCGGGCGGCCGGGTCACCATCGTGTCGTCGGACAAGGACCTGATGCAGCTCGTAGGCGACCGCGTGCTGATGCAGGACCCGATCAAGCAGAAGCCCATCGGCCCGGCCGAGGTGATGGAGAAGTTCGGCGTCTCGCCCGAGAAGGTCGTGGACGTGCAGGCGCTCATGGGCGACAGCGTGGACAACGTGCCCGGCGTGCCCGGCATCGGCCCCAAGACCGCGTCCCAGCTCATCCAGGAGTTCGGCGACGTGGAGGGCGTGCTGGCGGCGGCGGAGGCGATGAAGCCCTCCAAGCGCCGCGACATGCTGCTCGCCCACGCGGACGCGGCGCGGATCAGCCGCAAGCTGGTGGAGCTGTGTTGCGACGTGCCGCTGCCGTTGCCGCTGGAGGACCTGGTTGCCAAGCAGCCGCACCGGGAAACCCTGGTCGCCTGGCTGCTGTCCCAAGGGTTCCGCAGCATGGTGGCGAAGCTCGGCGCGGAGGGACCGGCCCCGCCGGCGGAAACCCCGCTGCTGGACGCCACGGCGCAGCCGCCGTTTGGCCCTTACGAGTGCGTGACCACGACCGAAGGGCTGCAAGCCTGGATCGTGGAGGCACAGGCGGCCGGGGTCGTCGGGCTGGATACCGAAACCAACAGCCTCGACGCGCTGCGGGCCGAGCTGGTGGGCTTCTCACTCGCCACCGCGCCGGGCCGGGCGTGCTACGTGCCGCTGCGGCATCGCGCGGCGGAAATGGCGGCCCAGGGCACGCTGGACGCCCCGGCACCGGAAC
>CALMAB010000409.1:0-4207 GCA_937858325.1 uncultured Acetobacteraceae bacterium | reverse complement strand
CAGATTGCGCCGGAGGACGCCCTTGCGGCGCTGGCGCCGCTGCTGGCCGACCCGGCGGTGCTCAAGGTGATGCACAACGCGAAATACGACATGCTGGTGCTGCGCCGCGCCGGGCTGCCGGACATCGCGCCGGTGGACGACACGATGCTGGTGTCCTACGCGCAGGAGGCCGGGGCGCACGGGCACGGCATGGACGAGCTTTCGGTCATGCACCTGGGCCACCAGCCGATCAGCTACGACAGCGTGACCGGCACCGGGCGGGCGCGCATCCCGTTCGCGCTGGTGCCGCTCGACCGCGCCACGCCCTATGCCGCGGAGGACGCGGACGTGACCCTGCGGCTGTGGCACGCCCTGCGGCCCCGTCTGCGCACCACCCGCAGCCTCGTGCTGTATGAACGGCTGGAACGCCGGCTGGTGCCCGTGCTGATGGACATGGAGCAGGCCGGCATCAAGGTGGACGAGGCCGAGCTGCGCCGCATGTCGGCCGACTTCGCCGAGCGCATGGCCGCCATGGAAACCGAGATCCACGCCATGGCCGGCCGCCCGTTCAGCCTGGGCAGCGCGAAGCAGCTTGGCGAAATCCTGTTCGACGAGCAGAAGCTGCCCGGCGGCAAGCGCCTGGCGAGCGGCGCCTGGGGCACCGACGTCTTCCTGCTGCAAAGCCTGGCCGACCAAGGGCACGAGCTGCCGGCGCGCATCATCGACTGGCGGCAGCTGTCCAAGCTGCGCTCGACCTACACGGAGGCGCTGGTCGGCCAGATCAACCCGGACACCGGCCGCGTCCACACCAGCTTCGCCCAGGCCGTCACCAGCACCGGGCGGCTGTCGAGCACCGACCCGAACCTGCAGAACATCCCGATCCGCACGGAGGAGGGCAGCCGCATCCGCCGCGCCTTCGTGGCCGAGCCGGGCCACGTCCTGGTCAGCTGCGACTACTCGCAGATCGAGCTGCGGCTGATGGCGCACGCCGCCGATGTCGCGCCGCTCAAGGAAGCCTTCGCGACCGGCCAGGACATCCATGCCCGCACGGCGTCAGAGGTGTTCGGCGTGCCAATGGACGGCCTGGACGCCGCGACGCGCCGCCGGGCCAAGGCGATCAACTTCGGCATCATCTACGGCATCAGCGCCTTCGGCCTGGCGCGTCAGCTCGGCATCGACCCCGGCGAGGCCCGGCTGTACATCCAGGCCTATTTCGAGCGTTACCCCGGCATCCGTGCCTACATGGAGCACACCAAGGAGGAAGCCCGGCAGCACGGGTATGTCCTCACGCTGTCTGGCCGGCGCTGCTGGGTGCCCGGCATCTCCGACAGGTCGGCACAGCGCCGGGCTTATGCTGAACGCCAGGCGATCAATGCCCCGCTGCAAGGCGGGGCGGCGGACATCATCAAGCGCGCCATGACGCGGCTGCCGGCGGCGCTGGCGGAGGCGGGGCTGACCGCTCGCCTGTTGCTGCAGGTCCATGACGAGTTGCTGTTCGAGGCGCCGGACGAGCAGGCGGACGCGACGGCCGCCATTGCCAAGCGCGTGATGGAAGATGCGGCAACGCTTTCAGTGCCGCTCGTCGTGGAAACCGGGACCGGGCGGAACTGGGCGGCCGCCCATTGAGGCGGCCGCCCTTCACCATCGCCTAGCGGGGCAGGCCCGTGTCGATGTCGCGCTGGGCCGTTGTTTCGGCCGTCGTTCCGGCGCCGAGGCCGGTCGCGGTGCTGCCGGGCACTGCGGTGGTGCCCATCGGCGCGTCCGGGGCGGCGTAGCTGGACGGCCGCGTCATGGTGCTGCCCGTCGTGCCGCTTCCCATGCTCATGATCTGCTCGACCTGCGCCGCCTGGGAGTCGTCCACGCGCGCCGTCACCAGCGTGCCGCCCTCGTTGACGCGCTGCTGATAGGTTTGGGCATCGGCCTCGCTCACGCCGGCGCCGGTCAGCGATCCAACCAAGCCGCCTGCCGCCGCGCCAACCCCCGCGCCGGTCAGCACCGCAACCAGCCAGCCTGCCGCCACGATCGGGTCGACGCCGGGTATCGCCAAGGAGCCAAGGCCCGCCAGAAGCCCGGCGCCGCCGCCCAGCACCGTGCCGAGCGTGGCGCCCGTTCCGGCGCCCGTGCTGGCCCCCTGCGCGGGGTCGCCGCTGGTCATGCCGGTTGCCGTGTTTCCGGCTCCACCGACGTTGGCGGTCTTGTCGCCGGAAACGATGCTGATGTCGCTGTGCGGGATGCCCGCGCTTTCCAGAGCGTTAACGACGCTGGTCGCTTCGGAATAGGTGGAAAACGTGTGTGCGATCGTACGCATGAAGTTTCTCCAAGATGTTGTCGTTCAGGCTTATGACGCGCCGACGTTGCCCTGATAGTCGCAGAACACCGGGACCGAGGTCCCGCCCCGCATGGCCTGGCCGCGCCAGATGCCGTCGTCATCCTTTTTCAAGCTTGTCACCTGGCTGAAGCCGCCCGCCTCGATGCGGCGCCGGGCCTCGTCCATCGTGAAGCTGTTGGCACCCTTCACCGGGGCGGCTGCGGTCTTGCTGTCAGCGTTGGACGTGGTGACGGCGGGCGGCGATGCGGTGGTGGTGTTCGCCGGGCTGCGCTGTTGCGGGGTGTTCGTCGTGACCCCGGGCACGGTCGGTGCGGTGCTTTCAGGCTGCGCGAACACCTGCGTCCCCAACGCGGCGGGCACAAGCGCAACCGTCATCGCCCATGTGGTCTTGTTCATTGCCTCCCTCCCTTCTCGACGCGATGGCAAGCCAAACGCCGCCGCGTCATCGGGGTTTCAGCGCCGTCGTTACGGGATCATCTTGCGAACCAGCTCGGACAACGCGCTGCCCTCGAACGGCTTCGGCAGCATCGCCTCGCGGATGTCGCGCTGCCGCCCGGCCAGGGAGGCAGTGCGCCCCGTGATGAAGATGATGGCAAGGTCCGGCCGTTGGCCGTGCAGCCAGTCCGCCAGCTCCGGACCGCTCGGCCCGGCGCCCAGGTCAACGTCGGTCACCATCACCGACGCTTGAAGGCCGCCCCGGATCAAGCCCTGCGCCTCGGCCGCGGTGGACGCCTCGACCACGTGGAAGCCCTCGTCCTCGAGCATCATCGCGACGGTCGTGCGAACCAGCACGTCGTCCTCCACGAGCAACAAGCAGATGCGGTGAGTGTTTGGCATCGATGAGGGCCGCCACAGTGAGGTCGCTGCCTTGCAACGATGCACCCGCCCTTTCGTTCAGCCCCATGCCGGCAATCGGAGAAGAAGTGATGGCCGCCGTCGAAGCGAAACCACGAGGTGGTTTGCGCGGCACCGCTACCCGAGCAGCCGGCCGATGACCCGGGCCGTGTAATCGACCACGGGAATAATGCGGCCGTAGTTGATCCGCGTCGGCCCGATCACCCCGATGGCGCCCACGATCCGGTCGGCGCCGTTCCGCGCCGGCGCCACCACCATGGACACGCCGGTGCCGCCGAACAGGCCGCTTTCCGCGCCGATGAAGATGCGCACGCCGTCCGACGCTTCCGCCAGCTCCAGCAGGCGCAGCATGGTTTCCTGGCGCTCCAGCCGCTCGAACAGCGTTTGGATGGCCGCCAGGCTCTCCATGCCGGTCACGTCCGACAGCAGGCGGGCCTGGCCGCGCACGATCAGCGCGCCGCCCCTGCCCTCCCCGGTCCAGGTGGCAAGCCCGGCCTCCACCACCTGGGTGGTCAGCGCATCGAGCTGCGTCCTGTCCTCCGTCATGTCGGCGCCGACCACCCGGCGCAGCTCGGCCAGGCTGCGGCCCGACAGCCGGGCGTTCAGGTAGTTCCCCGCCTGCGTCAGCGCGGAGGGCGGCAGGCCCGGCGGGATTTCGATGACCCGGTTCTCCACCTGGCCGTCCGCCGCCACCAGGATCACCAGCGCCCGCCCGGTGCCGAGCGGCACGAACTCGATGTGCCGCACCGCACCGTCCGACTTCGGCGCCAGCACCAGCCCGGCGGCACCCGCCAGGCCCGCCAGCACGGTGCTGGTTTCCGCCAGCGTGTCCTCCAGGCTGCGGCCCTTCGCCTCCAGCGCGCGGCCGATGGCCTCCTGCTCCTCCTCCGGCAGGCAGCCCGTCCACGAACAGCCGCAAGCCGCGCTCCGTCGGCAGGCGCCCGGCGCGGGTGTGCGGCGCGAACAGCAGCCCGGCCTCCGTCAAATCCGACATCACGTTGCGGATCGTGGCCGGCGACAGCGCCACCGGCAGCCGGCGCGACA
>CALMAB010000408.1 GCA_937858325.1 uncultured Acetobacteraceae bacterium | reverse complement strand
GACGTGGGCCACACCCCGACATTGGCGGCCTACGTCTTGGCGGGCGGCACCGATGGCGCCGCGGGCGTGACTTCTACGACGCTCGAGGGCAACGACGCCACCGGAACCGGCATGTATGCGCTGCGTGGCCAGGGATGCGCCGCGTTCCTGCTGGCCGACGCTGACGACAGCACCACCTGGAGCGCTCAGGCGGCTTTCGCGATCGCGGAAAGCTCGGTCGCGGTTCTCGTTGGGCCTGCCGGGGACACGATCCCGGCCGCCATCGCCCGCAAGCAAGCGGCTGGCGTCGACGAATGGCACGCCTGGGTGCTGCACGGCGACTACGTGTGGTTCAACGACCAAGCCAACAACCTGCTTCGCTTGATCTCCCCGCAGGGCTTCGCCGCCGGTAAGCTGGTTGCGCAGAGCCCGGAGCAGAGCCCGCTCAACAAGGAGCTTTTCGGCATCGTCGGAACGCAGAAGTCCGGCACGCCGGGCGTGAACGCGTCGCCGTCCTACTCGGATGCGGATCTCACCGCGCTGATCCAGGCCGGAATCGACGTGGTCTGCACCCCGGCCCCGGGCGGCGCTTACTTCGCGGTTCGCGCCGGGCACAACTCGAGCAGCGAGGCGGCAGTCCAGGGGTTGGACTACAGCACGCTCACGAACTACATCGCCAAAAGCTTGCTTGCCACATGCGGGCGTTTCGTGGGCCAGCCGCTCACCGCAACCAACGTGCGGCGCGCCAACGCGGCGCTGAACGGGTTCTGCGCCGCCCTGGCATCCGCTGACATGATCGGCAGCTTGGACGGTTCTCGCCCCTGGCTCGTGGTGTGCGACAGCACGAACAACCCGATCACGAGCACCGGCAAGGGCTTCCTGAAGGCGGCCGTGCAGATGCACTACAACGGCGTCATCGAGAAATTCCTGGTTGACCTCCAGGGCGGCGCAAGCGTGGTGATCGGGAATTAAGCAATTCCCGAGGGAAACTAAGAGGTTTTCGAGGGAGTCTAATCCCGCACTGCGGAAACGCGGCCAGGATCAACAGTAATCGTTAGGGCCGCCTCCAGCAATGGGGCGGCCCTTTTTCATAGGGAAGCCACCATGGCAAAAGATTTTAACTTGGGCAACGACTGCTCCGTGGTGGTCCAGGGGCCATTCGGAGAGATCGACTTCGGTATTGTCACCAATTTCCGCATCAAGCAGCGCGTGAAGAAGACGGCCGTCGAGCCGCTGAATGGCGCCCCCCTCGAGAAGCACGTGCCGATGGGCTGGGAAGGTTCGTTCGAGATCGCCCGCGCGACCTCGGCCGCCGATGATTTCGCGAACGCGATCGAGGCCGGGTTCCTGGCCACGGGCGAGCTCGGGGACGGCCTGCTGACGCAGTACGTGACCGAGAAGAACAAGAGCACGTCGATCTACCTGGGCGACGGCCTGGCCATGAACCTCACGGACGCCGGTTCCTGGGAGCGCGGCAAAGAGGTTCGTCAGTCAATCGAGTTCTTCATCTCCACGCGTAAGAAGATCGGATAACAACCATGTCAGACAACCTCACCCCGAGCCAGCGCATCATTGCCGACGCCGCCAAGGCCGTGGAACTCACCGACGCGCTGGGGCGCAAGCTCCAGGTGCGCAAGCTGACCGCGCTGGACCAGCTGAAACTGTATCGCGCAATCGGCGCCGCGCACTCGGCCAATCAGCAGGTGTTCTGGATGAGTTCGGCCGCGGCCAGCGTCAGCCACATCGACGGCTTGCGCATGAAGTTCCCGACGACCCAGGATGACATCGACGACTTGGTGGGACGGCTGGGCGACGAGGGGCTGGCGACGGTCATGGTGAGCCAGGCGCGCGAGATGGAGGCCGTCCGCAAGGCGGCCGAGGCCGCCGCGGACGGCGACGAGGGCAGCGGCCCTTTGGCCTGATCCGCCAGATCGTCGAGGATCACACCCTTTCCGAGGTGCTGTGGCTCGTGAAGAACGGGCTCTCGTTCGATCTGGCGTGCAGCCTTGCTCCTGAGGAACGCGCCGCATTCTGCATCCGATTCGGCATGTTCGAGGGCGGCGATTTCGATTGGGACGCCGGGGACTGGAAGGAGCCTGACTGATGCGCTCCTTCCAGGACCTCGACGCTTTCTGCGCCCACCTTGGCACCCTCAAAGCCAAGGTTGAGCATGCCCAGCGTGCCGAACTCCAGCGGCTGTCGAAGATCATCAAAGAGGATGCCAAGGCCCAGCTTGGGCACTATCAGCCCGCCGTCGGCCCTTTGCCTGCCTGGGCCGACCTTGCCGAATTCACCAAAGCCGCCCGTGCGCGAGCCGGGCATGCACCCGATGAGCCATTGCTGGTGACCGGCCATCTTCGCGATTCCATTCACTACAGAACCGAGATCGGGAAAGCCGTGATCGGCAGCGACAGCGACATCGCCGTTTACCAGGAGCTTGGCACGCCGAATGCCGAGCACCCGATCCCGCCGCGCCCGTTCCTGGGCGGGGCTGCGTTCCGGCATTCCGCGAACATCGCTGAGAGCCTGGCCACCGCGGTTGCCGAGGCATTCGCCGGGCACGACCCGCACGCGGAAGAAGGTGAAGACCGATGATCGACGCATACAAGATCGGCATCACGCTGACCGTCAACAACCAGATCTTCGGTGAGCTCGGCCGGATCATCAGCGAGTTCCAGAAGGTCAACGCAGGAGTCCAAGGCACCCGCTCCGCGCTGGGTGGCGTCGCATCCGAGGTCGGAACCCTCAAGCGCGCCGTGGACAGCCTGGCCTCCGCGTTCGGGCGTGTGAAGAGCATCGCCGGATCTATGTCTTCCGCCGTGGGGGCCGTTGGCGGCGCGTATGCCATCCGGCAGGGCGCCGAGGCCGTGATGCAGCCCGCCTTCGACCAGCGGCATGCCGCCATGGGGTTGGGCTTCGCTGGCATGAGCCCGCGCGACCTGGCGCAGATGCAGGCAACCGCGCGCGAGATGGCGCTAAGCCGGGGCGACCAGAGCACCACCGGCTACATGCATATGCTCGGGGTGATGTACGGCACGCTTCAGGACGCCCACGAGGCCCGCGCGCTGGCCGGGCCCATGGCCGACTTCTCGACGTCTATGAGCGGCACGCTGGGCGCCCCCATGTCCGATTACATGATGCAGGACGCGCTCAAAGTGATCGAGGCGCGCAAGAAGCTGCTGAACGCGGATGGATCCATCAACTCGGCGGGAATCCAGCGCGAGTTGAGCCTGATGGTTGGCGTTGCCGCCAAGACGCACGGCCGCATCACACCTTCGAGCTTCCGAGCGGTGGTTTCGCAGGAAGGCACCACGGCCGCCGCCGGGCAGTCGGACGAGGCGTTCTACGGATGGGGCGCCGAGATCCAGAACGCCATGGGGTCATCCAGGGCGGGCACTGCCATGGCTTCGCTGATGGCGCAGCTGCGCGCAGGCGTGGCGCCGAAGCGCGTGAAGGAGGCCATGCTAGCCAACGGCTGGATCGGCGCAGACGGCAAGCTCGACCAGCGCGACATGCTGGACACCAACCCCTACGAGTGGCTGAGCGGACACATCGCCTCGGCCCGCACCTACCGGCAGGCGCACGACCCGGGCCACCGCCAGTTCAGCGACGCCGACATCATCTATGAGGGCTTCGGGCGGCAGACCAGCCAGCGCGAGGCGGCCGAAATCGTGGCCCTGCTGCCTCAATTGCGCCGCTTCAACTCGGGGCTGGCAAGCCTTGTGAACGAACACCCTATGGATCAGCAGGCGGCCGAGCGCCGCCAGCGGGATCCAGCCGTCGTCATGCAGTCCTTCGCCAGCGCGTGGACGGATCTCATGGCCTCCCTGGGCAATCCGATGGTTGACCAGGCATTGGGCTATGTGCACGGCCTCACCGATGCGATGAAATCCTACACGGAGTGGGCTGGCGCGCATCCGGACGACGTGAAGCACATCATGGAGCAGTTCGCCTCCATGGGGACAATCGTTGTCGGGGTGGCATCCCTGGCTGGTGCCGTGGGCCTGCTCGGTAAAGCAAGCCTGCTCTTCGTTGTGGGCGAGGCGGCGCAGATCGCGCTCGAAAAGCTCACCGGCGAGAAAGGACTTGGCGCGCTCGCGGCCGGTCTCGAGGGCCTGGGCAAGGCGTTCGATGCGCTTCCTGCCTGGGTGATTTCTGCGGCCGTTGGCGCCATGGCGGGCGCACGCGTCGGAGGAACCGAGGGCGCCGTGATCGGCGGCGCGGCGGGCGCGATGGCTCCGGCGGCGGCGGGCCTGCTGACCTCGAGCGACGCGAACTTCGGCCTGGGCGCCGGAGCCGTGGCCGCCCGCACCGCGCAGACGCAGGACGCCATGAGCAAGCTGCGCGCCTTGAAAAAGGGCGACACTATGGGGGCCGACGACATCAACAAGGCACTCAACGCGATCGGCACCAACCCGGCCGGGCTCGGCGGCTACGCGGATCCCAGCGTTCTGCCCGGAGGCATGAGCAGCCTGCCGGGGGTATCCAAGAAGGATTGGGATACCATGATGGGCGGCGGCGCGAAAAAGATGAGCTTCGTTCCAC
The DNA here is from genome assembly GCA_937858325.1 of uncultured Acetobacteraceae bacterium. Lineage (GTDB taxonomy): Bacteria > Pseudomonadota > Alphaproteobacteria > Acetobacterales > Acetobacteraceae > CAHJXG01. The sequence goes on along the minus strand of CALMAB010000408.1, from coordinate 6,852 downwards.
CGGGTGGTGGGGCCAACCAAGTTCATGTCGAGAACGTCATGTACTTGGATGGCGACGTGGTGCACAGGTCGGTGAACCAACGCATGGTGCGCGCCGGTTCCCGCCCATCCGCGAGCTACAGCGGCTTTGACGGCGGCCGGACGCCGCGCATGAGCAACGCGGTCATGAGCACCTGAGGGGGCGGCTATGGACCTTTCCACGATCTCCCTTTCGGATGTGATTTCGCTGTTCACAGGCGGCAAGCCGGGCCTCGTGCTCGGCGGCGTGGCTCTACAGGGCCACGACAGCCCGAACAGCATGCCGTTCGGCACCGAGCAGAAGGTCGCCGTGCACGATTTGCCCGGCGGCGCCCGCGTGTTCGATCTCACGGGCGCCTACCCGACGCCGGTGGCGTTCTCGGGCGTCCTCCAGGGATCCGGCGCAGTGGTGAAGGCACGGGCGCTGGAAGCCTTGGCCGCCGGATCCCGCGCGGTGCCGCTGACGTGGGCTGATTTCAGGCGCCCGGTGGTCGTCCAGAGCGTTGAATGCGACTACACGCGGTCCGGCGCTGAGGTGCCCTACCGTGTGAGCGTGCTCCCCCTGCCCGCTCCTGCCGCCGCCCGCAAGGTCGGCGCGCTCGAGGCGATCGGCGGCGACATCGCCAAGGCGCTCGGCGTCTCGGATCCCGAGGGCGCGCTTGTTTCGGCGCAGGGCGCCCTGCGCACAGCACAGGCGGCCGTGCCGCTGGTGGGTGCCATCTCGCCCAAGCTGGCGGCCCAGGTCGGCGGCTACCTGCAAGCCGGGTCGACCGTGGCGAGCGGGGCGCGCCAGATTGCCGAGGGCAACTTGGGCGGCTTCGTGCTCGCCGGAAGCGCAAGCGTTCCGGCGTGGGGATCCGGCGCGGTCGGGTTGGTCCCGGGCCTGGCGGGGAGCTCGATCGTATCCCGCCTCACCACCGCGGCGAGCGCGGCTGGCGGCCTGGCGGCGGCCGTGACAGCCGAGGGCTACCTGGGGCGCGCCCAGGCAAACGTGGGGGCGGCGACGTCATGAAATCCGTCACCGTTTCGGGCACCACACTCTTTCATGTGGCGGCCACCCAATACGGCGACGCCACGCAATGGTGGCGGATCGCGCGCGCCAACGGCCTGGTGGATCCCGTGGTTGACGCCGTGACGACCCTCTCCGTGCCTGACGCCGACAGTGCGACCGAGGGCGACGGCGTCCCCTTGGACGAGTGATCTCCCTGAAACCCCTTGGGTTTCAATCGGGCCAGTCGTCGGTTTCGGGCGGCGGGGAAGGATCGTGGCGATCCCTGCGGCGGTGCTCCCAGCCAGCGTGATGCCGGGTGATGGGCACACCGATCCGGTCAAGCTCCTCCTCGAGGAAGGTCAGCGCGGCAACAACAACCTCGAGGAGGACCGGGGGGTCCTCGTCTCCTGTGAGCACGACGATGTGCGACCTGTTGACATGGCCTTCCATGTCCTCGATGGCGAAACCGTGCAGCAAGCTGCGGACTTGGCGGGAATGCTTTACCAGCGGCTTGCCGTCCACCAATGCTGCATGCTTTTGCAGCTTGGCAACGTCGCGCACTATTCGGAAATCATGCGACCTGACGGCTAGGCTTGTCCTGTAATGAGTATCACGAGGGCATTCAGCCTCGGAGAGCTTCCCGGTTTCTATGCACCATAAATACATTTGGGCCGCCAAGGCATCGACCGACGCCACGGCGTTGAATGCCAAACGCACGTCGTCCCACCGATGGTGGAAGTAGGCGACATTCAGCCAGACCACCTCTTCGCAAAAAGTGCGCGGATTCACCGCAAGACCTGTCTGATCCGGAGTAGTCGACATGAATGCTCCAAACCCTCCGCGTCCGGTCAGCCCCCGTAGCTTCGCCTACCAGAACATCGACAAAGCTGCCAGGTCGCCCCGATGCCGCCTGGTGGTTGGCGGGCAAACTGTGGGCGGCGTCGTGTCGGCTTCGGTCACCAGCAACTCGTATTTCTCGGCAGACACTTGGAGCGCCAAGGTCGCGCTGGGCCCCGACGCCTCCCGCGACGCGGAGTGGTGGGGCACGCAAGCGGAGGTCGAGTGCGAGGTGCTGTTCAGCCTCGGGAGTGACGAGTTCCGCAGCCTGATCGTCGGCACAGCCGACTCCGTCGAGATCGACGAGCCCGAGGGCCTGCTGTCCCTGCACGGCCGTGATTTCACGGCGAAGTTGCAGAACTCCCCCGTCTTGGACGACTACCACAACCAGCGTGCAAGCGATATCGCGAGAAAGTTTGCCGCCGAAAACGGGCTCGCCGCCGACGTCGAGGACACGCCCGGCACGGTGGGGCAGCTCATCGACACCGACGGCGCGGCGGCCAGCACTGGCGAGTTCACGCACGCCACGGACCAATGGTCTTACCTGTGCTTCCTGGCGCAGCAGTATCCGGGATTCTACGTGCGCGTGGTCGGGCGGGTGCTCACGTTCAAGCGCATGCCAGAGTCGGCCCCGGTAACCCCTGGTTCCCGGCGGGTGATGCCTTCCGTTCTGACCTGGGCGAAGCCTGGCGTGGATGCTGCGGCGCTTGCCACGGTCCGTGGTCGCTCGCTGTTCAACGCGAAGACGCTGCGCGTCGAGCGTGACCTCACGCGCGCCAAAGATATTGAGGTGGTGGTGAGAAGCTGGCGCGGCAGCGAGGCCCGGCAGTTCGAAGTCGTCGCCCGCCGACAAAAGGCCGAGGTGCGCCGGGAGCGCTCTGGCGAGCCCAAGGCCGACGATCCGCTGGCGCGCGAGCTCGCGGAGTTGCCCTCCGACAGCGTTTTCGCGGACCGCACGAAGCCCAAAACCGCGAACGACAGGGCGCCGCTCAAACAATCAGGGATCCACCGCTACATCATCGAGCGCCCCGGATTGACGCACGATCAAGCTCTTCAACTCGCCGAAGCCAAGCTCAAGGAGGCCAGCCTGCACGAGCGCAAGATCGTGGTCGGGATGCCGGGCGAAATCGACCTGTCGCCCACGGACACCGTGCGGCTCGTGGGCCACAGCACGGGATGGGATCAGGACTACTACGTCGACAGCATCGAGCGTCGGTTGAGCGTGGCGGGATTCGAGCAGACGCTCACGTGCAAGAACGAAAGCCCGGGCGGGACGACGCTGATCACCACCAGCGGGTAAGAGTTGCCCGCTGGTGGCTAATCAGTCTCCGGAGAGGGCAAGTGTTCGCTTCTGATGCTCCAAAGGCATTTGGCGGCAATCGTGTAGATGCGGTTCACATCGCTCCACGAATAGCTGGTGGGCGCACGGATGCGAGCGATTTTGTAGGGATACTCCGACAGCCTTACTATCTCGCCTTGCTCCTTGTCGAAATCCTTGTCCTTCATCGGCGCGGCGTAGCGTCCGGACCAATACAGAATTCTGGTGGCGAGGACCAATCTAATCTGATCGCTTCTATCCAGCGCGGGCAGATCGGCATCTGCCCACAGCCCGGGAAGGTCGTGGACGGGCCGGACTTTGGTTACGCCACCCTTCGCAATGCCGCACTCGATCTGCTGGGCTACGACGGCCTTCACTATGAGTTCCAGTGAGATGGAAGCCTCACGCCTGAACGCTTCCTGGAGCGCGATTGACGGGTCGCCGCCGTAACTGACGTTTGATGCGTGGTCGCGGTGGTCACCCTCCATCGCATCCCAAATCAGCGAGGCGCTGAACCGTGCATTGTCGGCCTTTGCCAAGAAGTGCAGGGGTGCCCGACGTCGCCTCTCATGGGCCGAAATCGTCTCATGCGGATCGCTCATTTTGTTGTTTAGTCAACCGGAATAATTGCGTGTGCACAGGGCCTCTGCTAATCTGGTATCATCTCTGAAAGGCTGTGACGATGGAGGACCTGCTCAATCTCGTGGCAGGCCGTGCCGCACGCCTCGACAGCCGCCTGGGGCAGCCCCGTTTCGCTGTGGTGGCCGACACGAACCCCGCCGAGCACACCGTGCGCGTCCACCTGCAACCGGGCAACCGGCTGAGCGGCTGGCTCCAGGTGCCAGCGGTGGCGGTTGGCAACGGCTGCGGCGTGGTGTCGATGCCCGCCCCTGGCGACCAGGTGAGCGTGGTGCCCCAGGAGGGTGACGCTCAGCATCCGATCATCGTTGGCCGGTATTTCTCCGCGCAAGCGCGTCCTCCGGTGAGCCCGATCAGCGGCCAGCCGGTGCAGCCCGGAACCGAGTTCGGCGTGTTCTTGCCGAACGGCAGTTTCCTGCACGCGACGGCGGACGGCCGCTGGCACATCAAAGGCGATCTGGTGGTGGACGGCGACGTGTCGGACCGCCACGGCAGCCTCGACCGCCTGCGTCAGAACTACTCCGCCCACCTGCACGACGGCGTGCAGACCGGCGGCAGCCGAACAGGCGCAACCACGAAGCCGGATCCGGAGTGAGCCCCGCGGGAACGCTTGCGCTTCCCGCGAACTAGGAGTTTCCGGGTATGGGCGACATCTCGCACGTCTGGGGCTCTGACCTCGATATCGGACCCTCGGGCGACCTCGGCTACGCCGATGGCAGCCTGGCCGTCGAGCAGCGGCTGCTGCGGCGGCTGCTGACGAACCCGGGCGGCTACGTCTGGCAGCCCGACTACGGCGCGGGCCTGCCCGCATACGTCGGGCAGACGCTGCATGCCGACACGCTGCGCGCCCTGGTGCGCGAGCAGATGCACTTGGAGAGCGCGGTGGCGCAGACCCCGGCGCCGGGGATCACGATCACGTCCGACGCTGCCGGATCCGTTTTCCTGGGCATCCAATACACGGACGCCGACAACGGAAGCACGGTGACGCTTCGCTTTGGCCTGGGAGGCTGAAATGCAGTTGAGCCTCCGCACGTTCACCTCGCTCGTCGAGGACATGGCGGCCACCGTGCAGGGGCGCGCCGCCAAGCTCGTCGATTTCGGCGCTGGCTCGGTGACACGGGCGATCCTTGAAGCCACGGCGTCCACGGCGCTCTGGCTCCAGTATGTCGGGATCCAAATCCTTCTGACCGCGCGCCTTTCGACCTCGACCGGCTCCGACGTGGACAGCTTCGTGGCCGACTACGGCCTGGCGCGGCTCCCGGCGGTGGCCGCCACCGGCCAGGTGACCCTGAGCCGCTACGCGCCGACGGGGTCCGCGAGCGTACCCGTGGGTGCGATCGTGCGGACCGGCGACGCCTCGCAGTCTTTCGCGGTCACTGCCGACGCTACCAACCCGGCATTCGACGTGCCGAGCCAAAGCTACCTCGTCCCCGCCGGGGTGGCGTCCGTGACGGTGCCTGTGCAGGCACAGGTTGCCGGGGCCGCTGGCAATGTGAGCGCGGGTGCAATCGTGCTCGTCGGCTCCGCCGTCCCGGGCATCAACCTGGTGAGCAACGCGGCGGGCCTGGCGAACGGCGCTAACGCCGAGAGCGACGATGCCCTCAAGGCGCGTTTCCAGGCATACATCGCCAGCCTCTCGAAATCGACCCTGACCGCCGTCGAGGCGGCCGTGGCGGGCGTGGAGCAGGGGTTGACCTACTCGGTGGCCGAGAACGCGGACGAGGCGGGCGGGTGGCGACCCGGGCATTTCGTCGTCACCTTGGACGACGGCTCGGGCACTCCCTCGGATGCCCTGAAATCCCAGGTGTATGCTGCCGTCGACGCCGTGCGCCCGATTGCCTCGACGTTTTCGGTGCAGAGCCCACAGGTCCTCGTAGCCAACGTTTCCATGTCGATCACCCCGGCTCCCGGCGTGAGTAAGGCGGCGCTCGTGCCGGTGATCGCGCAGGCGGTGACCGATTACGTCGATGCGCTCGGTGTCGGCACGCCCCTGCCGCTGACTATGCTTGCCGTGACCGCCTACGGCGCTCAGCCCGGCGCGGTGCGCAGCGTGAGCCTGGTTTCCGTGAACGGGGATCCGGTCAACGACATCACGCCGGGGCCGCGGCAGACCGTCAAGGTGGGCACGGTGACCGTCCTCTAACTCCGGTCAAAGCGTTCCGATCGGAACGCTTTGGACCCATCGGAAATCCCTTGATTTCCGAGAGAAAACAAGGCGGACAGCCATGCCAGCAGGCGATCAAGGCGACATCCTGCGCCGCCTGCGGCGCGTGCTGCCCACCGGCTGGTTTCCGGACATCGCGCCGACGCTGGATGCGATCCTGAGCGCGCCCGCGCAGGCGTTCTCCTGGATCCACGACCTCCTGACGTTCGCCGGGCAGCAAACACGGCTTGCCACGGCATCGGGCGCATTCCTGGATCTGCTGGCCCTGGATTTCCTCGGCGTGCGGATCGAGCGCCAGGACGTAGAGACAGACGACCGTTTCCGCGTTCGCATCCGCCTCGAAATCCTGCGTGCCAAAGGCACCCGGGCCGCGCTCGCGCAGGCTCTCCGCGACGCCACGGGCTACGACCCGGACGTGTTCGAACCCGCCAACGCCACCGACATTGGCGGCGGATATAGCGGGCCGACCCTGGGCTACGGGGTGGCGGGCGCCTACGGCAGCCTGGAATTGCCGTTCCAAACGTTTGTTACCGCCTACCGGCCGCCCCAGAGCGAAGGCGTGTCCGACGCCGACATCTACTCCGCCGCCGCGGCGGTGCTGCCCGCTGCGACCGTGGCCTGGGTGCAGATACTCGACGCCGCCGCCGCGCCACCGGCGCTGCTCGGGCGGACCTTCGTTCTCGGCCAGAGCCGCCTGGGAGACAACAAGTGACACTACCCTTCCTCGACGGCAACATTCTTTTCGATAGCGACCTGATCACGTCGTTCGCCGGTAAGGCTGACCTCGATCCGACCACCGGCAAGGTGGTGGCCAGCCAACTCCCGCAGAGCCTGCTGGACAACGTCGCTGGCGCCCAGGCCGCGGCCACGGCCGCCGGAACACAGG